>NZ_JBEXUE010000144.1:0-21043 GCF_040614275.1 Streptosporangium sp. NPDC006013 | reverse complement strand
GGCAGCCGTCACCGACTTCGCCGTACGGGTCCCGATCACCGCGTGCCCGGACTGGCGGCACCTTTTGACCAGCGCGAACGGCCAGCCCGCCGTGGTGCCGGCCGGTGTCCGGCCCGGCGGGAGCGGGGACGAGGATCAGAGGTCGAGCAGCCGCATCGCCTGCTCGCGCATCTCGATCTTGCGGATCTTGCCCGTCACCGTCATGGGGAACCCGTCGGCCAGGTGGACGTAGCGGGGGATCTTGTAGTGGGCCAGCCGCCCGGCGCAGAAGTCCCTGACCGCCTCGGCCGTCAGCGGGACGGCCCCCGGCCGCATGACGATCCAGGCCATCAGCTCCTCGCCGTACTTCGGGTCGGGCACACCGATCACCTGGACGTCGTCGATGTCCGGGTGGCCGTGCAGGAACTCCTCCAGCTCGCGGGGGTAGACGTTCTCACCGCCCCTGATCACCATGTCCTTGATGCGTCCGACGACGTTGACGTAGCCGTCGTCGTCCATGGTGGCCAGGTCGCCGGTGTGCATCCAGCGGGCGGCGTCGATCGCCTCGGCGGTCCTGGCGGGCTCGTCCCAGTAGCCGAGCATCACCGAGTAGCCGCGGGTGCACAGCTCGCCGGGCTCACCGCGCGGGACGGTCAGGCCGCTCTCCGGGTGCACGATCTTGACCTCGATGTGCGGCATCGCCCGGCCGACCGTCTCGGTACGGCGGGCCAGGTCGTCGTCGACCCTCGTCATCGTGGACACCGGCGAGGTCTCCGTCATCCCGTAGCAGATCGCCACCTCGCGCATGTTCATCTCGGTGACCACCCGCTTCATGATCTCCACCGGGCAGGGCGAGCCCGCCATGATCCCGGTGCGCAGGCTCGACAGGTCGTACCCGGTGCGGCCGAGCTCACCGAGCTCGGCGATGAACATGGTCGGCACCCCGTACAGGGAGGTGCAGCGTTCCCGCTCCACGGCCCGCAGCGTGGCGGCGGGGTCGAAGCCCGGCGCGGGGATGACGACGCAGGCCCCGTGGGAGGTCGCCCCGAGGTTGCCCATGACCATCCCGAAGCAGTGGTAGAAGGGCACCGGCAGGCAGACCCTGTCGGTCTCGTCGTAGCCGACCAGCTCGCCGACGAAGTAGCCGTTGTTGAGGATGTTGTGGTGCGACAGGGTCGCACCCTTGGGGAAGCCGGTGGTGCCCGAGGTGTACTGGATGTTGATCGGGTCGTCGAAGGTCAGCGAGGCCATGCGCTCGCGCAGCCGCTCGGGGCCGACGCCCGCAGCCCCGGCCAGCAGGCGGTGCCAGCTCTCCTCGCCGATGTAGGCGACGTCGGCGAAGCCGATTCCGGCGACCATCGCGCGGTAGTCGCTCGTCTTGTGGCTCACCGCGCTGATCAGCAGCCGCATTCCGGACTGGCGGACGACGTAGTCGAGTTCGTGACCGCGGTAGGCGGGGTTGACGTTGACCAGAATCGCGCCGACCTTCGCGGTGGCGTACTGGACGATCACCCATTCGGCGCAGTTGGGCGACCAGATCCCGACCCGGTCCCCCTTGGCGACGCCCCGGGCGATCAGGGCCCGGGCCAGCCGGTCGACGTCGGCGTTCAGCTCTGCGTAGGTCCAGCGGCGCTCGCCCGGCAGATCGACCAGGGCCTCCCGGTCGCCGAAGCGGGCCACGATCCGCTCGAAGTTCTCGCCGATGGTCTCACCGAGGAGGGGGGCGCCCGAGACGGCGCACGAGTAGGACAGCATGTGGAAAACCTCCGGTCGCTGAGTAACAAGGTGCACGCCGCTCACGGCTCCCGCAAGAGGTGCCGCTGCGGCCGCAGGGGGTCGTCGGCGACTTCCGACTCGGTATCGAAGATCATTACTTGCCTGCGGGCGCGGTCGTAGCCGGGCCATCCCGGGTCGCCGTCGCGGGCGAACCGCACCCAGGCTCCGTGCATCGCCTCGGCGAGCGCCCTCGGGGGCCGCTGCCCCGCCGTACGTTCGACGCCCGGCGCGTCCAGCACGTCGAAGGCGAAGGGCAGGTCGATGTTGTGCGCGGCGCCGACCTTCCCGCCTCCGACGGGAGAGGGCACCGGCGACTCCCAGCGGAACTCGTAGGCGTGGGTCGGGGCGGAGGCGGTGGCCGCGCGGGCCTCCTCGATCCAGATCGTCTCCCTGCGGAACAGGTGGTCGCCGGCCGCCCTGCCGACGAGTTCCTCGGGCGACAACCCGGGATGCGCGTCCCGGTAGCCGGGCGGCAGGCCCATCTGCGCCAGCACGGCCGCGGCCGTCGCCTCGTCGATCCCCCGCGCCATCGCGCGCACGAAGACACCGGCCTCGTCACAGGTGCAGCCGACCAGGAGCGGGATGTGTCCGCCCACCCCCGCGCGCAGCGCGTCCAGTGGCACGGAGGGCACCAGGTCGCCGTCCACGACGGGCTGGATCGGCACCGCCCCGCTCAACGCGCCGGACTCCCCGCCCGACAGCGGCGGCGGCTGCTCGGCCACCAGCGCGGCGGGTGGGATGGTCAGGAAGTCCTCCCTGGCCGGCCGGACGCCGAGACGGGCGGCGAGCTCACCGGCGTACCCGCGGGCCCGCTGTTCCGATACGGCCAGGCTCGCCGACCCGCTCATCACGATCGCCCGGCGGAACAGGCCCGCCGCGCGGGGCATCGTCAGGAGGGTGACGCACGCCGCGCCGCCCGCGGACTGCCCCGCGATCGTCACGTTGCCCGGATCACCGCCGAACGCCGCGACGGCGGAGCGCACCCACTCCAGCGCGGCGAGCCAGTCGAGCACGCCCCGGTTGAGCGGCGCCCCGTCCAGCGCGAGGAACCCCTCGAAGCCCAGCCGGTAGTTGACGGAGACGCACACCACGCCGTCGCGGGCGAAGCGGTGTCCGCGGTGCCAGGCGGCTCCGTTGCCGCCGATGGCGAAGGCCCCGCCGTGAAACCAGACCAGCACCGGCAGGCCGGCGGCACCGGGGTCGGGGGTGTGGACGTCGAGGTTGAGGCAGTCCTCTCCGGAGGCGAACACCTCGGGGGCGTACAGCCCGATGTCGTCGGTGGCGCGCTGCGGCGCCGCCGCGCCCGGCAGGAGCGCCGGGCGGATCCCGTCCCAGGCGGGCGGCGGGACGGGCGCGCCGAAGCGGTGCTCACCGAAGGGCGGGGCGGCGTACGGAACGCCGAGGAAGGAGGCCACCGTCCCGTCGAAGCGGCCCCTGACGAGGCCGGAGGGGGTTCGCACGATCATCTGGGGCTCCATCCCTCGGTGCCCTCGACGATGCGGATCGCCGCGCGGGTCAGCGGCACCAGGCTCGCCTCGTCGACCTTGTCGAGGGTGTCGGCGGAATCGAACAGGTACATGGGGGCCGCGAGGAAGTGCACCAGCGGCACCCCCTCCGGGTGGAAGAACGCGCCGTCGGTCGGCGGCATCGGCGAGAACACGTCGGGCGGCAGCACGAACGACCTGCGCAGGTCCTCGGCGACCAGCGCCCGCTCGACGAGCCTGGCTGGTCACGGACACGGCGGGCACGGTCCGCGTGTCGTACCCCGACGGGTCGTATCCCACGAGCATCCGCGCCACCACCGTGCCGTCGCCCGGTCTGCGGAAGACCACCGAGGTGCTCCAGCGGCCCTCGGTCTCCTCGCCGGCGCACTCCCTGTCCAGGACCAGCTCGCCGTCGTCCGTCGCCAGGCCCGACAGGTCGATCTGGACGTCACGCAGCTCGTACGGGACGAGCACGGGTCCCTGCTCGGGCACCGTCCACTCCGCCGAGCGCAGCGCGTTCTCCATCAGCATGCTCACCGGGAGCGCCGGCCTGCCGTCGACCAGGAAGTCGCCGAGCGCGGGCACCGTGTCGCCGTCCAGCCGCAGCCGCGTGACCAGCCGCGCGGGCGGGCGGTAGTCGATCGGCCGCCCGAGATGGAAGATCCTCGCGTGGGCGAGGTCGAATCCCGGGAGCGGTTGCTCGATCGTGAACTGGCCGGCCTGGACGGGGCGGAGCTCCCTGCCGAGCCGCCCCAGGAACGTCACCTCGCCGGAGGAGGACAGCAGCTCGCGGCACCACAGGTCCAGGCCCTGGGCGGGATCCAGGGCCGTCATGTACCGCAGCGCGGCGTCCACGTTCGTCGAGGCGCTCAGTTGCTGCCAGAGGGGCCAGCACGTGGTGAGCACCCGGAATCCACCGGCCCTCCGGGCCCACAGGCCCAGGCGCGCCAGCGCCTCGTTGCCCGCCGCGTAGTCCAGCTCGCCCACCATGCCGCCCAGCCGGCCCGTGAGGGATCCGGCGTTGCAGAAGAAGGCGAGGTCACGGTCACGGACGGCGTCGAACACGCGGAGGAACCCGGTGATCTTCACCGCGATGCCCGCGAGGAAGTCCCTGTCGGTCTTGGCGGGCAGCCTGGCGGGGCGGTCCACGCCCGCGATGTACACCACGCCCGTCAGCCGCGGGCCCAGCGAGGCCACCAGGGCGGACACCGCGGTGGGGTCACCGAGGTCGCAGGGCTCGTACCTGACGCGCAGCCCTTCCTCGGCGGCCGCCCGCAGGTTCCGCGCCAGCTCCCGCAGCTGGGCCAGCCGATGCAGCCGCCCCCTGGTCTCGCGGAGCGTGCCGTCACGTGCGGCCTGGCGCATCAGGTCGCGGCGGTGGTCGTCGAAGCCCGCGGGATCGAGGTGCAGCCACTCCTCCGTTCCTTCCGGCGCGGCGCGGCGCCCGGTGACCACGACCTCGCAGCCGTGCCGCCTGGAGAATTCGGCGGCCAGCGCGTAGCCGATGCCGATCCCGCCTCCGCAGACCAGGACGACATCCTGTGGGCCCGGTGCCGTGGTGGCGGGCGGCGCCTCACGGGCGCGCGGCACGAGCGTGTGGCGCACTCCGTCGATGTAGCCGACCTCGCAGAGCCCCCACCGGTACAGCTCCCGGGCGACGATATCCGGGAGATCGGGCTGTTTCGGGTCGGCGACGTCGACGACCCGCGCGTTGACGTTGGGCATCTCCCTGTGGAGCGTCTTGGCCAGCCCCGCCCAGATCCCGCCCAGCGGCTGGTGGGCGGACGTCTCGCCGTACCCCATGTGACCGCCCTGGTAGGTCACGGCCAGATAGCCCAGGCGGCGGCTGTCGCTCTCCCCGGCCCAGTCGTCGTAGCAGTGCCGGAGCACCTCCAGCGTGCGAGTGAGTGGTTTGTCCCAGCTCTCCGCGTCAGTGAGGACGAACGGGTCGGCCAGGGTCAGGTCCACGACGGCGTCCGGCACGCCGGGGTCGCCCGGCTGCCAGGGGATCGCGCCGATCCCGGCGAGCACGGCCGTGACCCGCTCGGCCGTGCTGTCCAGGCCACCGATGACCGCGATCCGGCGGCCCGCCAGGTACCGCGATCCGCACGGCGGAAGCGGCGGGGCGGGGGCCGGCTCCCAGACGTAGCGGTGGACGGGTGCGGTCCGCGTCACGAGCCTCACGCACCCGTTCTGATGAGCCGCATGCGGATGCCGCGCGCCGGTCTCAGGGACACCAGACCGACCGGCGCCACCTGCTGGTCGGGAAGGAGGATCAGGTGATAGCGGCGGACGAGCATGGCGACGGTGAGCTGGATCTCCAGCAGTGCCATGTAGTAGCCGATGCAGCGCCGCGCCCCGCCCCCGAAGGGAAGGTAGGTGTATCTGGCCGGGCCGCGGCCGGCCGGGCAGAACCGTTCGGGATCGAACGCCTCGGGGTTCTCCCAGGCGCCGGGTTCGCGATGGGCGGCATAGGGTGGGATGAGCAGGGTCGTCCCCGCGGGGATGTGGTGACCGCCGATGACGTCGTCCTCGACCGCGTCGCGCGGGAACACCCAGATCGGCGGATGCAGCCGCAGCGACTCGTCGACCACCTGGCGCAGGTACGGCAGGTTGGGCAGGTCGCCGGGCGTCGGCGCCCGGTCTCCGAGCACCGAGTCGAGCTCGGCCTCCAGCTTCCGGCGCACGTCGGCGTGCTGGGCGACGGAGTAGAGGGTCCACGCCAGGGCGCAGCCCGTCGTCTCGTGCCCGGCCATGAACAGGGTCTTGAGCTCGGCCCTGATCTGCCGGTCCGGCCACGGCCGTCCCGTCTCCGCGTCGGTGGCCTTGAGCAGCGCGCTGACCAGGTCGTCCGGATCGCCGCCACCGGCGCGGTGCAGGGCGATCACGTCGTCCATCACCCCGTTGAGCACGGCCTGGTGGCGCTTCAGGTCACGGCGGTACCTCGTCGGCACCCACCGCGGCAGCATCTGGCTGACCTCACCGGTGAGGATCATGGCCTTGAGCGAGAAGCGGACCGCCGGTGCCAGCTCGGCATACCTGTCACGCAGGTCGACGCCGAAGAGCATCCGGCTGAGCACGCCCATCGCCAGCCACATCATGTCGTCGACGAGTTCGATCTCCTCCCCGCGCTCGGCCGGCCCCTCCCAGCGGGCGATCAGCTCCTCCGCGCACGAGGTGATCACGCCCGACGCGCCGTGCAGCCAGGCCCGCTGGAAGAACGGCTGGCTGACGTCGCGGCGCGCCCTCCACTCGGCGCCGTCCGTGGTCAGCATGCCGCGGCTCATGAAGAGGTTGAAGCCCTGGTAGAAGCGGCCACGCCGGTAGTTGTCCGGGTTGTCCTGCAGGACGTGTTTGATGAACTCCGGCCCCGTCAGCTGGTGGACCAGGTACGGGCCGAGCCGCACCCGGGCGATGCCCCCGTATCCCTGCAGTTCGGTGATCAGGCCCAGCGAGTCGCGCTTGAAGCTGCTGAGCGCGCCCATCAGGTGGCGCCCTTCCGGCCCTGGCGCGGGAGGTGCGGTCATCGTCCATCTCCTCCAATGGCCACGAGGGCCCGATCGGGTGTGCGGAACTCTCCGGTGTCCACGTTCAGGTAGCCAAGGACGGTGGCGGTGATGTCCTTGATCTGCGCCACCACCCTTCCGTCGGGTCTGGCGGCCACGAACCGGTTCTCCACCGGGCCGTTCGTCTCCAGGGCGAATCCGGCCGGCGTCGCGTAGAGCTCGATCGGCCCCGAGCGGGCCAGCGACAGGTCGTTGGCCTGCTGGTAGAGGTCGATGCGGCGGATGGACAGGGGGGCGGCCACCGGCACCAGGTGCCCGTCGATCAGGTTCAGCACGCCCATGCGGGCCATGCCGTCCAGGAGCAGGCTCGGCATGGTGAAGCGAGACCACACCGGGTCGTCCCGCCGGAGGGACGGCGCGAATCTGGCGCGCTTGCCCCTCGGATGCAGCCGGGTGTCGGCGGTGGTGACGAACGGTCCGGTGAGCAGGACGGGAGCGCTCTGAACGTGGTACGGGTCGGGAACGGCCACCTCCGCGGCATCGGGCGCCCACGGGGTGATCCGCGGCGTCACGCCGAAGGTCGCCGCCAGCAGGACGCGCGCGCTGAAGTGGACGCTGCCGGTGCGCAGGACGATCCCTCCCGGGGCGACAACATCGGTGACCAGCCGCACGTCGACCGTGACGAGGTCCCCGGTCGCGTGCGCGACACGGGCGTGGATCCGTTTGGGGACCGGGGCCACGTTCTCGAAGATCCGCAGGAACCTCTCGAAGCGGAGGTCGGTGAAGCCGATGACCCGCAGGTCGGGCCGCAGGGACCGCGCGGCCTCCGCGGCGATCTCGGTGATGAACGTGCCGGGCAGGGTGGGGTGCCCCTGAACGGCGTGGTGCCGCAGATAGTCGTCGCTCGACAGGTCGAACCGGCACTCGTAGGTCACCTCGTCGCTCTCCCGCGCCACGAGCCGGCGCAGGTAGAAGGGAGAGGAGCTCTGCGGCCCGGCGCCCGGCCCGGCGAAGAACGCGGGATAGAACCGCTCGACCGTGCGCCGCTCCGCCTCGCCCAGATAGACGACGTGCGCCTCCGGCGTGCCGGTGTGCAGCTCGCGGACGAAGTGATGGACACCCTCGGCCGCCGTCATGGGCGTGTAGAGGCCGCGCCGCTCGTAGTAGTCGCTGACCAGTGGCGAGGCGCCCATTCCGACGCCGCCCCACAGTGTCCAGGCCAGCGTGACCTCGGCCGCGCCCTCGGCGCCCGCCGCGTAGGCGGCCGCGGCGGCCAGGTGGTCGTTCCCCGAGGCGTAGTCGGCCTCGCCTCGCTGGCCGAAGAAGCCCAGGAGCGAGCCGAAGCTGCACCACAGGCCGGGCGGCCGCCCGGCGAGGGCGCGCTTGAGGTTGCGGTGCGAGACCAGCTTCAGGTCGCGGATGGCCTTGAAGGCGCCGAAGTCCTTGTCGGGCATCAACGCCGAACTGTTGCGCCCGGCGGCGTTGACGAGCAGGTCGATGTCCCCGCCGTCCGCCAGAACGGTGCCGACGGCCGTGCGGACCGCGTCCGGGTCGGTCACGTCACAGGTCAGGTAGCGCACCCGGTCCGGCCCGCAGTGCTCGATCATGGCGTCGAGGTTGCCGCGTGCGGCCCGGGCGTCGGCCATCCGGTCGTACTCCCGGCTGAGCACCCCGACGGGCGTGCCGGGGCGGGCGCCGAGCTGGGCGCGCAGGTAGGCCTTCCGTCCCGCGGCGAACTCCTCCTCGCTCGCCTCGAACACCTCGGGCGGGTAGCTGTCTATCGGGTTGCTCCCCATCAGGTAGAGCCTCGGCCTGAACCGCTCGGCGAGCGCCTTCATCAGCTCGGCGGTGATCCCTCGGGCGCCGCCGACCGCCAGGACGACCGAATCCTCGGTGAGCCGGACGGTGGTCTCGCCGCCCACCTCGGCCGGCCGCTCGACCAGGGTGAACACGCGGCGTTCCCCGTCGACGTCGAAGACGACGGGCATCGCACGCTCCGTACCCGACTCACGCTCCGCCGCGCGCACCGCCGTACGGACGTCTCGGGCGCCGGTGGCGAGCATGAAGCGGACGGAGTCCGGCGACTCCAGATGGGCGACCTTCGTCAGCCCGGAGAACAGGCCGGTGTAGGGGTGCGGCACGCCGCCGGGCACCGCGCCGAGCAGCACCGTCGTGACGGAGGCCGCCGGGCAGCGGCGCAACACCAGGAAGGCGAGCTCGTGGAGCGCCTCCAGTCCGGGCGCACCGGCGGCGACGCATTCGTCGGGGGGCGCGGAAGCCGTCAGATCGACCAGCACCCGCACGTGCGTGGGGACCCGCCCGCCCAGGATGGCGTCGACGGCCTCGGGGGTGACCTCTGCGAGGTGGTGCCAGCCTGGCCTGGACGTTTTGAGCGGGGCGAGGGACACCACGCGCGCGCCGGCGGGAAGGGCGGAGAGGTCCTCGGCGAGTTCCGGCCGGTCGACGAGCACCAGGACGCCGTCAGGGAGGAAGGGCTCGCACTCCCCGGTCACGGGCGCGGGCGCCGCCACCAGTTCCGACACGTGCCGGCGCACCTCGACGGCGGCACCGGGAGCATATCGCTCCGGGTCGGAGAACCCGGCGGCGAGCACGGGTTCCGCGTCCCGTACGGCGGGCGTCAGGTGGACGGCGGGCGCCCCCGGCTCGCCGGAGCAGGCGACGCGCACGGCGGCGCCTGCTCCGGCGGAGTGCAGCGCGCGCAGGATCGCCAGGCCCCCGGAAGCACCGAGGTAGCGGGCATTGTCCGGCGCGTTCGCACCGCAGTCCACCTCGATGTGCCCGCCGACCGCGGCGCCTGCCCGGCCATCGGCGTGCCCGCCGGTCGAGGTGTCTATCCAGCCGAGGACCGGCAGGCCTGCCTCGGCCGCCACCCGCTCACGGGTGATCGCGAACAGGAAGGCCCCTTCCGCGGCCACCGGCTCCCCCGCACCCGCGAACTCGCGGGCCAGCAGGGGCAGCAGTTCCGGGAGGTTGTTGCCGTTGATGCCGCCGACCAGTGCCAGGTCGACGTCTCCCGTGCGGAGGTAGCGGCAGGCGACGTCGAAGGAGGACAACGCGGACGCCAGGCCGGAGTCGATCACCAGGTTGGGGCCGTGGAAGCCGAAGTAGTTCGCCACTCGCGCGGAGACGATGTTGGGCATCATGCCCGGGAAGGAGTCCTCGTTGGCGGGCGGGATGAGCCGCCCCACGTCCTCGCGCAGGCCGTCGATCAGTGCCGGGAGCAGTGCGGAGGAAGCCAGGCGGGGGTTGGCCGACAGGGTGCGGCCGATGCTGTCGAGATAGCATCGGTTGGCGTAGAGCATGCCCGCGCGGGTGGGGCCGAGGTGCCCGACGAACACCGCGGTGCGCTCGGACAGGTCCGTCCAGGCTCCGGCCAGCTGTGCCTGGAGCTGGTGGCCGCATTCGAGGATCATAAGCTGGCAGCGGTCGATGGTCCGCACCGTGCGCGGGGGCAGGCGCACCTTCTCGAATCCCGGCACGGGGTAGACGTCGCCGAAGCTCGCGTCGGGACCCGCGCCGTCACCGCGCAGCCAGGCCGCCACCGTGTCCCGGTCCGGCAGTCCTGGCAGATGCGCCGCCCAGCCCACGATCGCGATGCGATCGCGATCAGCGCGCGGGGCGGGGACCACCCTCGCGGCGGCGGGGGGCGGCTCGTCGACGACGAGGTGGGCGTTGGTGCCGCCGAACCCGAATCCGGAGACCGCCAGCGCGCGCCTGCGGCCGGGGCGGGCGGGCCAGTGCCGCGCCTCGGTGGGGATGTACAGGCCGGACTCCTCGATCCTGAAGTCCTCGGGTGGTGCGGTGAAGCGGAACTGTGGCGCGATCGTCTCGTGGCGCATGCCCAGCGCGCCCTCGATCACCGACACCAGACCGGCCGCCCACCCCGTATGCCCGACCAGGGACTTGTTGGAGGTGACCGCGCAGCTCCTGTCTCCGTGGTAGCCGCGCAGCGTGGTGAACTCGGCCAGATCTCCGGCCGGGGTGCCGGTCGCGTGCGCGATGATCCAGTCCACGCCGTCCGGTCGCGCCCGCTCCATGGCGAGGGCCTGGCCGTCGGGGTTGGGCGCGTAGACCGCCTTGCCCTTGCCGTCGGAGGAGGTGCCGATCGTCCTGATGATCCCGTGAATCCGGTCGCCGTCCGCGCGGGCCCGGCTGAGGCGCTTCAGCACGACCACGGCGGCGCCGTCGGCGAAGATGACGCCGTCCGCGCCGGCGTCCAGTGCGCGCACCTCTCCCCGTTTGGAAAGGCCCTGCAGCTTGGAGAAGAGCACGGTGCCGCGAGGCCCCAGCGCGAAGGCCCCCCCGCATACCGCCACGTCGGCGTCGTCGGCGAGCAGCGTCTTGGCTTCGATGTCCACCGCGTAGAGGGAGGAGGAGCAGGCCGTGTCCACCATCTGCAACCTGGTGTCCGGCGGGAGCACCCCCTCCACGGCCAGCCGCCCCACCTGGTACGGCAGGAAGCGCGACGGATCCGCCCCGGCGCCCCGGCGGTAGCGTCCGGCGAGCGTGCCGTTGAGCTCTTCGAGCAGGCTCTCACGCGCCGCGTCCGCCAGGTCCAGACCCGCGAGCAGCCGCTCGGCCCTGGCGGCCACCGCGGCCAGTACTCCCGCCTCCTCCAGGTGCTGGTTGCCATCGGCTGTGTAGCCGATGCTGCACGAGAACCGGTCGCCGGGCCGGGTGGTGACTCCCCGCATCGCCTGCACCATCGAGTGACGCAGCCACGCCGTGGTGAGCTCGTGCTCCTCGGCGCCACCGGTCTCGTCGAAGGTGCCGGGGTCGGGCTGGAAGCCGGTGATGAAGACACAGCGGTCCTGGTACGACTTGTCCTTGGCCGCGAGGTCGTCGGAGTGGAACTCCTCACTGGTCCAGCGGTCTGCCGGCACCGGCACGAACAGTTCCTCGCCGTCGAGCCGGAGCCGCCAGTACTCCTCGGGACTGTTGGCGCCCGCCACCACCAGGCCCATGCCAACGATGGCGACACCATCCGGCTCGTCATGCGCGACACCGTCCGGCTCGTCTTCCGCGACACCGTCCGGCTCGTCATGCGCGACCGGCTCCACCGGCGGCGGAGCGAGCATGCTCGTCCCGAGAGACAGACCGCCGTCGGCCAGGACGACCTGGCCTGTCATCCAGCGGGACTGCTCACCCGCCAGGAAGGCCACGACCTCGGCGAACTCCTCGGGCGTGCCGAGGCGGCCCATCGGCGTCGCGCGTCTGACGGCCTCCTGCATCAGCGCCGCTTCGGGGAACCGGTCGGCCACCTCGCTGACCAGCATCGCGGCCGAGGCCGTGTTCACGCGGACGTTGCGCGGGGCGTACTCCGCCGCCAGATACCGGGTCAGCGCCTCCATCGCCGCCTTGGCCGGCGCGCAGGCGAAGTAGTTGGCCATGACGAACTGGGCACCGCCAAGGGCCGAGACGTTCACGATCGATCCACGGCCCCGCCGTTCCATCAGCGGCAGCGCACGGCGGGCACACTCCAGCGCCCCCTTGACGTTGGTGTCCCAGCCCTTGTCGAGGTGCTCTCCCGTCACCTCGGCGAGCGGCAGCAGTGCTCCGGAAGCCGCGTTGTTCACCAGGATGTCGAGGCCGCCGTGGCGTTCCTCGATCGTGGCGAACATGCGCTCGACCTGATCGGGCCTGGCCACGGAGGCTCTGATCAGATCCACCGGGTGACCGGCGGCGGCCAGCTCCGCCCTCGTCGCCTCGGCCTCCTCCCGGGCGTGGAAGTAGTTCACGATCACGTGCGCGCCACGCCTGGCCAGCTCGGTCACGATGGCCTTGCCGACGTTCCTGGCGCCCCCGGTGACCAGCGCCACCTTGCCGTTCAACTCTCCCATGGGCATGGCCGCTCAGTGCCCGACCGTGGCGTGCTTGTCCAGCATGGAGCGCACGTAGCCGATGACCTTTCCCATGGTCGCGACCTCGTCCAGCCGGAAGTCTCCCGGTCTGGCGGGCAGGCCGTACCTTTCCGAGACCCGGGCGAGGAGCTCCACCTGCTTGACGGAGTCGATGCCGAGCTCGGCCTCGAGAAGGACGTCGTCGGTGAACACCTCCACCGGGTACTCAAGGGCGTCGGCGTACAGCTCACGGAGCTCATCGCCGAGGTCGGTCGTCGTGTCCGCCTCCGGGGCGGGCTCGGCGGGGCAGTACTGCGCGAACTCCTGGCGGATCCGGTCGAGGATGGCGCCGCCTCGCTCCGCCCAGAACGCGGTGAGCCGTTCGGGGTCCGCGTCGGGCAGCAGGCCGTCGGGCGTGATCGCAACCGCGCCCAGCAGGCCCAGAACGCGCAGCCGCGCGACGGCGCTGTCGATCGACTGGTCCGCGTCGCCCACGCCGGGCACCACGACGGGATCCGCCTCGGCGAGATTGCGCCTGACGAGCTTGCTGAGTACGCCGAGCGCGCCGCACTCCACGAATGTGCGTACCCCGTCGGCATGGAGGACGCGTACCGCGTCGGCGAAGCGCACCCGCTCCACGAGGTGAGCGGCCAGCATGCTCCCCAGGTCCTCGTCCGGCCCGTAGTAGCGGCCGGAGATCGCCGAGTAGACCGGCAGGCTCGGTGCGCGTACCGGGATCCTCCTGACCGCGGCGGCGAAGGGGGCGACCGCCGCCCGGAGGAGCGGGGAGTGGAACGGCACGGCGGAGTCCAGCCTGGCGAACGAGACATTCAGCGAACCGGCGACCTTCCTCAGGAGGTCCATCGCCGCCTCCGACCCGGACACCACGGTCTGTCCCGGATGGTTCTCGGCCGCCACCGCCATCGACTCGTCGGCGATGAGGTCGATGAGCAGGCGCGCGCGGGCGGGGTCCGCAGACAGCGCCGCCATGTAGCCCCCGCGCAGATCGAGGCTCTCCACCGCCCGTACCCGCTGCCAGATCACCCGGGCGCCGTCGGCGACCGTGTAGGCGTCCGCGCACGCCAGCGCCGCGATCTCGCCAAGGCTGTGGCCGGCCAGCGTGTCGGGCCGCCAACCCAACTCGGAGAGGGCACGGAAGACCGCCACGTCCACGCCGTAGATCGCCACTTGCGAGACCCAGGGGTCGTCGGCCAGCAGCCCCGCCATGGTCGCCGGTTCACTGCCGAGGACGATCTCCGACAGTTTGCGACCGCCCTCCGGGGCTGTCACCGTGTCGATCTCCGTGAAGACGGCACCGATGGCCGGATAGCGCTCCGCGGCGGCGAGCAGTGCCCTGCCATCGAAGGCGCCCTGTCCGGGAAAAAGCCCCGCCGATTTCGCCACGCGACCCTTCATCGTGATTCAACTCCCTGATTGGTTCTCACACTTGGTTGCCGCTGTTCGGCGGTCGCAGAATCAGGCAGGTAGTCGTGGCGTGCGCGCACAGGTCACCGGAGGCATCGGTGACCCTGCATTCGGCGGTGGCTGTTCTGCGGCCCAGGTGAATGACCGAAGCGAGGCACCGGAGCGTCCCGGAACGCACGCTCACCTGACGGACGAAGTTGCTCTTGACCTCGAGTGTCGAGTAGAGCACCCCGGCCGCCAGCATCGTGTGGACCGCGCAGCCCATGACCGTGTCCATCAACGTGACGAGCACGCCCCCGTGCACACCGCCGAACGGGTTGTAGTGGTACTCGGCGGGTTCCATGACGCCGGCCGCGTGCCCCTCCGCCGCTTCCGTGAGGCGGAAGTTCATCATCGAGCACGCGGGCGGCGGCGGTAGCCTCCCCTCGATCAGCGCGTTCATACAGTCCAGGCCGCTCATCGAGAGTCCTTCGCGGGCGAGGATGCCGGGATCCTCCCAGGAGATGACGTGCTCGCGACCGCCCGATGCCCGGCCCGTCATCCGCTCTCCCTCGGCGCGCGGCCGATCTCCAGGTCGGCGCCGAGAACGGTGACGCCTTCGGCCACCCGGGTGCCGACGACATGGAGACCGATCCCGCCGCCGGCCGCCACTGTTCTTCCGGAAAGTCGCAGATCCATTTTCCGCTCCTGTCATGGATTGGATCCGAGTTCAGCCTGTGTGGATGAGTCCGAAATACCGTATTTGGATTTGACTGAACGTTTCACCAGTCATTCTCGAAGGGTCGGCTGAGGACCGTGATCAGGACCGGGCACGCATGGTCCTCACCGAGTCCGGGCCGCATTTCAGGCGGCGCGCTGCGCAGCAGGCCGCCGCGGCCGGCTGCGCGAATCGATCGCCGTCCGCGCCCGGGGCGACTGACACGCCAGACCACCGGCGCGCTCACCGCTCCGGCCGACGGGGCACTCACGTGTTCAGGTCAGGCGAAATAACCTCAAAAAACGCACCATCCGGCCGAAATGTGGAGAACCGGTATCTCCTTAAGCCCGGTAGCCGATGCTCATCTGAAGGTGTTCTCCTTCCCTAATGCGAGGAGCCACCCGCGATGAAGATCCGCCGATTGCGTTCCGCCGTACTCGCCGTGGCGCTGGGCGCCAGTGTCCTGGCTGGCACCGCCACCCAGACCAGTGCGGCCGTGGCCACCGGGGGCTGGCCGACACCGGACTGGTACAAGGCGGGCCCCTTCCAAACCTTGGCCATCTGCGATGCCTACCACGATGACGCCGCGCAGAGCGGTCTGTACAGCGGGCTCGTCGGCTGTCACTGGTTCGGAGGTGGCCTTTATACGCCGGGCTACCAGAGTGCGGGCCAGTGCTCCGGCCTTCAGGCCGGGGGTGAAGGCCCGCGCGGGAGTGCCCGCTAGGACGCGAGCGTGCCCTGACCTTCCTGGTCGTGCCGCTCGGCCCACCAGGCATAGGAGACGAGCACGGCGCGTGGTTGCCCGTGGCGCTCCCCGATCGTGGGCTCACCGGTGAAGTGGGCGACGTGGAGGCGCCGCCCCAGGTGGTTGTGGTCGCGGAGTTGTCGAATACTCAGGCGTTCCGCCATGACCTCATGGAACCCTTAGTACCGTGCAGCTTCGTTACCGGTACCGGCTCTACCCGGACGCCGCTCAGCGCCAGGCGCTGGCGCGGGCGTTCGGGTGCGCGGGTGGTGTTCAACGACGGGCTGCGCGCCCGCCAGGACGCCCACCGGGCAGGTTTGGCCTACCTGTGCGACGCGGAGTTGTCCCAGCGTCTGACCGCCGCGAAGGCGACACCGCAGCGGGCCTGGCTGGGCGAGGTGTCCAGCGTGGTTCTTCAGCAGGCTTTGGCCGACCTGAACACCGCCTACCGCAACTTCTTCGCCTCGATCACCGGCAAGCGTCAGGGGCCGAAGGTCGGTCCGCCCCGGTTCCGGTCGCGCAAGGACAACCGCCAGGCGATCCGCTTCACCCGCAACGCCCGCTTCGCGGTCACGGCGGGCGGGAGGTTGCGCCTGCCGAGGATCGGCGAGGTGGTGGTGCGCTGGTCGCGCTCGCTGCCCGCCGAGCCCTCGTCGGTGACGGTGATCAAGGACGCGGCGGGCAGGTATTTCGCCTCATTCACGGTCGAGACCGGCGACGAGCCGCTGCCTCAGGTCGTCGACGAGGTCGGCGTCGACCTGGGGCTCACTCATTTCGCGGTGCTGTCCGACGGCCGGAAGATCGACAACCCTCGATTCCTGCGGCGCGCGGCGAAGAAGCTCCGCAAGGCGCAAAAGGCCCTCAGCCGTAAGGCGAAGGGGTCGAACAACCGCGGCAAGGCCGTCGTCAAGGTCGCCCGCGCCCACGCTCGAGTGACCGACGCGCGCCGGGACTTCGCCCACCAGCTCTCCACCCAGTTGATCGGTGACAACCAAGCCGTCTACGTGGAGGACCTGTCGGTCAGGGGCCTGGCCCGCACCAGGCTGGCCAAGTCGGTGCACGACGCGGGCTGGTCACAGTTCGTGGCCATGCTGGAGTACAAGGCGAAACGGTACGGGCGGACCTTCACCAGGATCGACCGGTGGTTTCCGTCCTCCAGGCTGTGCTCACAGTGCGAGACCGTCGCCACCGCCCTGCCGCTGAACGTCCGATCGTGGATTTGCCCGTGCGGGGCGGCCCACGACCGTGACGTCAACGCGGCGATCAACATCTTGGCCGAGGGCCGACGAACCGTCGCCGCTGGACGGAAACCCGCCGCCGGGAGGCGGAGACGTTAAACGCCCGTGGAGGTGACGTAAGACCACCGCTCGCGGTGGCCGACGCCGATGAAGCAGGAAGCCACAGAGGTGCCGCATGACGCGGCACGGGCTGAATCCCCGGCCTTCAGACCGGGGAGCGCGTCAATACTACGAGGTGTACATCCCCTGAGCTTCACCAGGTGTGACAGGCGAGCCTGAGCCCTTGAAATGGCCCGAAGTGCGGGTGTCGAAGGAGTTGACTCCGCAGCAGGCCGAGGCGTTCGAAACGGCCCTTGGGAAGATCGTGCGGTGACGACTCCTGGGGAATGCCCCGTCGAGATGCTCGGCGGGGCATCGTCGTGTTCGGAGCCGGTTTCCCGCATCCGCTTCGCGACGCGTCGTCGTGGAGGTGGTCCAGATCGTCGCGCTCCGGCCGGGGACGCGTTCACCTGAGCGACTTGAGTGTGCCCCCAGGGCATGGTGTTCGCTCATGAGCGCAGCAACCGATTCGAACCCAAGAGGAACTCCCGATGGATGTACCAGGATTCGACGATCCCCGAGACGCGACGAGTCGCCCGAACCCCGCGGCCTCGAGTCCTTTGACGCAGGAACGCTCCCTGCCGACCGTCGACGACTCCCGACCCTTCGGCGCGCACCTCCGCATGAGCCGGTGGAAGCCGCTCGTGGTCATCATCGTGCCGTCGCTGGTGCTGGTGGCCCTGCAGATTCTGCTCTACCAGATCGTCGGCATCATCGAGGGCAGCGACGACCCCATGTCGGCCGCCCTCACGCCGTTGAAGTTCCTGGCCATCAACCTGAGCGTGGGCGCGTCGGGCGCGCTGGCGATCCTGCTCCTGGTGTGGACGGCGAAGGTGCCGTGGCGCAGCCTGATCAGCTCACCACGAGCGTTCGACGCGCGCCGTCTGACGCGCTACCTTCTCGGCGCGGCGCCGCTGGTGGGCGCCGGGATCGGTGTCGTGGCGCTGGTCGCTCCCGACGCTCCTGGCTGGACCGCCTTCGGTGTGAGCGCCACGACGATCGCGATGCTTGTGCTCATCCTCCTGACCACTCCGATACAGGCCGCCGGAGAGGAGTTGATGTTCCGAAGCGTCGTGCTGCCCGCCGCCGCATCCTGGGTGCGTGCGGTTCGCCCGGCCCTGGCCCTCGGGCTCGTGGTATCCGGCCTGGCCTTCGCCGTGGTGCACGGGTCGACCGACCCCTGGCTGTTCGGCTACTACACCGTGATCGGCATCTGCACCGGGCTGATGGCGATCATCAGCCGGGGTGTCGAGGCACCGGTCGCGTTCCATGTCGCCAACAACGTCCTGGCGACGACCGTCAATACACTGATGGCGGACGGCGAGGCGTTTCCCCTCGATCGGTCCACCGACACCGGCGACGCATCCCTGCTGATCCTTGTCGCCGTCAACATCGGCATGGTCGTCCTCGTCTGGCTGCGCGAGCGGCGAGCAAGGGCCACGAGCTAGTGCCGTCGCGGACGATTTGCCCCGGCGTCGATGTTGGCGTCTACGGAGAGAGGCGTCGCCGGACGCGCGATATCAGATGAGGAGGCGAGCAACCCATGCCCTGGAGCACTCACGAGATAGCCGAGCTCGCGGGAACCACGGTGAAGACGGTGCGCTACTACCACGAGATCGGCCTGCTCGACGAGCCTGACCGCGAACCCAACGGCTACAAGCGATACGAGATCCACCACCTCACCCGGCTTCTGCAGATCAGGCGACTGACCGGGCTGGGCGTGCCGCTCGCACAGGTGGCCGCGATGGGAACGGACACCGACGGTCATGCCTCGATCTTCCGAACCATCGACGCCGAACTCAGGGCGACAGTGGAGCGACTCCAGAACATCCGCCAGGAGCTGGCCACGCTGTCGGAGCCGGGCGCCTCGGCGGACGTGCCGACCGGGTTCGGCGGCGTCGCGGAGCAGCTGCGCGACAACGATCGAGCGCTCCTCATGATCTACGCCCAGCTGTTCTCCGAGGAGTCGATGAAGTCCGTACGGCGAACCCTTGAGGCACGCCCCAACGTCGCACTCGACGAGGAGTTCCGCGACCTTCCCGAGGACGCCGACGACACCGCTCGACAGGCCCTGGCCGAGAAGATCGCACCGTTCGTCAACGGCGCGACCACCGATCACTCGGTCACGTTGGAGCCCAGGTCCTCCACACCGCGCCAGGTGCGAGCGGCCCAAAGCGCCGTCGGCCATGCCCTCCAAGCCCTCTACAACCACGCTCAGGTCGACGTGCTGCGCCGGGCGCACATGATCAGCACAGCAAACGGCGACGCGCGCTCAGTGCCGCGGACCGGGTCGAAGGAATCTCCCTGAGATGGCAGCACAGCGTGGTGTCCGGCCGAGCCTTGAGGCGCTCCGGTCTCGGACGACGTACACCGGCATCCCACCCCGGCCGGACGGCGTGATCGAAATCGTGGTCGACGATGCTCCCGTTGCGAGCGCGACAACGCCGGGGCGGGGAGAGGGTTCCCGGGAGAATGGCTCGGCGGCGCAGGGGGCAGCGCTGTCCGTCCGCTCGTTGTGTCGGCGCGGCGGACTGGACGGTTCGCGTGCGATCCGCGTCAGCGGAGGGGGTCGAGCTCGGCCAGGGCGACGGGTTGCTTGCCGGTCGTGATCTGCTCGGCCAGCAGCCTGCCCGTGATCGGGCCGTGGGCCAGGCCCCACATACCGTGGCCACCCGCCACGTAGACGGTGGGGGCCACCGTCGCGCCGACGAGCGGCCGTCCGTCCGGGGTGACGGGGCGGGGCCCCACCCACACGTCGGTACGCTCCTCCCAGCGCACACCCCGCAGAAGCGGTCGGACAGAGGCGACGAGGGCCTCCAGCCGGGCGGGCACCTGCGGGGCGTCCGGGTCGCGGAACTCCATGGTCCCCGCCACCCGCAGCCCGTCGCGGTACGGCGTACACGCCACCCGCTCCTCGGGCAGGTAGATGGGGCCGGGGACAGGATGGTCGACCGGCACGGTGAAGGAGTAACCGCGACCGGCCCGCACCGGGACACGCACGCCCCACTGCCGGGCCAGGCGGGGCAGCCAGGCACCGGTGGCCAGCACCACCGCGTCGGCGGACAGCACGGTGCCCTTGGCCGAGCGGACGATCACCTTCCTGTCGTCGGTGCGCACCTCGTCGACCTCGACGGCGTACACGGTCGCGCCGCGTCGCATGACGGCCTTTCCCAGGGCGTGCACGAAGGCGCCCGGGTCGACGTAGCGCTGGCCGTCGATCCGCACCCCCGCCTTCAGCGTCTCGTCGGCGAGCGGGACCTGCTCGGCCAGCCCAGCGCCGTCCAGCACGGTGTGCTCGACGCTCTGCCCGACCGCCCGCAGCCTGCGCAGCTCGCGCAGGAGGCTCTCGGCCCCACGTGACGTACGGAACGCCGCGGTGATCGGCGCCGCGACGACAGGTGCGGACACACCGTCGGCGGCGAGCACTTCGTAGGCCTCGACGCATTCTTCGTTGAGCGGCAGGTTGGCGTGCGCGGCGCGGGTCCACGACCGCCAGTGGCTGTTGGCGGCGAAGCGGGCCAGAAAACTCCACAGGCCTGGATCGAGGGTCGCGGGCACGTGCAGCGGCGCGGCCGGGTTGAGCAGCGAGCGCAGGCCGTAGCGCAGGACGGCGGGTTCGTTGAGCGGGATGGCCAGGCCAGGCGCGATCCAGCCGGCGTTGCCCCAGGACGCGCCGGCCGCCACACCGCCGCGGTCGATCACGTCGACCTGGACGCCACGCTCCTGCAGGAACCACGCGGTCGACAGACCCACGATGCCCGCGCCAACCACGATCACCGATCGCGGCCAGTTGCCGACCATGCCAACCTCCAACACGTACGAACGCCGATGTCCTGGCCAGGATGGCGCGGGCAGTGACCGGTGGCGTTGTGAGCGGGCGACAATCGCGGCCCCGCCGTTGTGGATGCCGCACAACGGCGACGCCGGGAACGGTGACGGGTCCTGATCAGGTCATCGGCGAGGTTCGTCCTCCGACGCGGCCAGCATGATGGTCATGGCCAGGCGCCGGCGGGCGTCGTACAGGTCCAGCGGACCGAGCTCGTCCATTTTGCGCAGCCGGTTGCGGACGGTGTTGGGATGCACCCCGAGCCGCTCGGCGGCCAGGGTGAGGTCACCCTGGCTCTCCAACCAGGCCCGCAGCGTGGCGAAGAAGCGCGTGCCGTGCCGGGTGTCGTGCCGCAGCAGCGCGCCCAGCGGCCCGCGGGCCGGTGCCCGGCCGGTTCGCGCGGCCGC
>NZ_JBEXUE010000143.1:0-21048 GCF_040614275.1 Streptosporangium sp. NPDC006013 | reverse complement strand
CCCGGCCGTACGGGTTCGTCAAGCTCACCCCCGGACACCTGGAGGTCCTGGCCGGGCAGCTCTCCGCCGAGCAGGCCGCGGGCCTGGCCGGGGTCGACCCGTACCGGTGGCCCGTGGAAGAGGTCGCCGAGCCACGGCTCGGCCGCGAGCGGCTCCGCGCGTGGCGGGCGCACCTGGACGACGCGTGGCGCGTCCTGACCGCCCACCACCGGCAGGTGGCGGAGGAGGTGAGCTCCACGGTGTCGGTGCTCACCCCCGTCAAGGCGCCGGACAGGGGGCAGAACAGCGCTTCCACCCGCGAGGCGTTCGGGACCGTCGCGATGTCCGACCCGTGGCACGGCCTGGGGCTCGCCGCCACGCTCGCGCACGAGATCCAGCACGCGAAGCTCACGGCGCTGACCGACGTGATCCCGCTGACCCTGCCGGACGACGGCAGACGCTACTACGCGCCCTGGCGGGATGACCCGCGCCCCGCCTACGGGCTGCTGCAGGGTTCGTACGCCTATCTCGGGGTGGCGGAGTTCTGGCGGAGGCAGCACAGGTTCGAGCGGGACACCGAGGCGTTCCGGGCACGCGTGGAACTCGCCCGGTGGAGGCGGGGTGCCTACCAGGTCACCGGCACGTTGCTGGCCAGCGGGAGCCTGAACGAGCGCGGAGAGGAGTTCGTGGCCTGCATGAGGAGAACCCTCGAAGAGTGCGCCGCCGAACCGGTGGACGACCTCGCGGAGGCACAGGCCCTCCGCGAGGCGGAGCGGCACCTCGACGCCTGGCGGAGGCGCAACACCTGACCCCGGCGTGATCAGATCGGCGGGGGGTCGAAGTCGCAGTCGATGCGCCGGCCCTCGCTCGCGAGGATGGCGTCGGGGTGGCCGGCCTCCAGGGGGCGCTCATACTGCCGCATCGTGTCGTGGTAGAGCAGCTCGGCCTCCTTCTCCGCGCCGGCGGCTCTCAGGTCGAGGACGAGGTTGCCGGCGCAGGCCAGGCTCAGGAAGTGGTTCTCGCCGAAGAGCTTCCGCAGCCTGTCCAGCGTCTCCCTGCCGAGCTCGCACGCCTGGGTGAACTCCCCCAGGATCGCCAGGTCCGTCTGGAGGCTGATGGCGCACGTCAGCGGGTAGTGGTGCTCCCTGCCGACCTTGGAGATCAGGCCGCGCACCGCCTGCTCGTTCAGCCGGCGGGCCGTCTCGACCTCGCCGCGCAGGCGGTGCAGGATCGCCAGGTTACCGCCGCAGGCGAAGCCGTAGGGGTGCTCCTCGCCGAACACCCGGGGATACAGCGCGACCGCCCTGTTCGCTATCGCGAACGCCTCGTCGAGGTCGCCGGTCACCCGCAGGGAGTTGGACAGGTTGATCGCGGCCGCCATCGTGTCGGCGTGCTCGTCTCCGAAGAGCCGCTGGAGCCGGGTGTGCGTGTCACGCGCGAGCTCCAGAGCCTCGGAGACCTCTCCGGCCCGGCGCTTGGCGATCGACAGGTCCTTGGCCGTCAGCAGGGTGAAGTGATGGTCGAGCGTCAGCTCCTGGACGCCGTAGGCGTAGGCCTCCTCACCCAGGTCGCAGGCCTCGGTGTAGTCGCCGCAGAGCCGTACCGCCCTGGCCAGGCCGTTCCAGGACAGCAGCAGGGTGCTCTTGCCGATGCCTCCCATCGCGTCGCTCATCTCCAGGTACGTCTCCTGGTGCAGCCGTCGTGCCGCCTTGTAGTCACTGGTCAGCGCGTAGTCGAGGGCCAGGCTGTTGAGCACGCGCAACGTGGCGGGGTCGCTGGGGCCACGGTTGGCGATGTGGGCGTCCCGGGACTCACCGTCCAGCTTGCGGGCGGCGGCGAAGTCGCCACGGGCCCGCAGGGAGGCCCCGTACCCGTTGGTCGTCAGGAGCGTCTCGCGGTGGTCGGGGCCGAGGATGGCGCGCATGTCGTCGAGGGTCTGGTGGTCGACCTCGTACGCCGCGGCGTACTGGCCGAGCGCCCGCAGGACATTGCCCAGGTGCCGGTGCGCGACGAGCACGTCCAGGTGCTTCGGCCCGCTGACCTCGGTCCATCTCCGGATGAAGCTGGTGAGGAAGGAGTGGGCCGACTGGTAGTTGCCCGACATGTACAGGTAACGGACCACGTTGAGGGCGAACTGCCTGGCCGCGGGGTCCGTGCACTCCTCCAGACCGGAGGGGGTGACGTGCGCGACCAGCTCCTCGAAGCTGCGCCACCTGTCGGTCTCGTCGGGGTCGTTCGGGGCGCTGCCGGCCAGCAGCACGTGCACCTCGTGCCGGATCTCCGTCTGATCCTCTTCCGGCAGGTCGTCACGGAGCAGCGCCTGGATCAGCCGGTGAACCTGGATCGTGCGGGTGGTGGGCTCGATCCTGGCCAGGGCGAAGCGTCTCAGCTCGCTCAGCGCCGTGGCGAGCAGGATCGGATCAGAAAGGATCTTGCTGAGCCGGGGAACGACGGCCTTGTTGCCCCTGCGGAAGACGTCGCGCGGAATGGGCTCGGGGCCGAAGAAGGCACAGCATCGCAGGAGTGTGATGGCCTCGGGGAGGCGGTCCTGCAGGAGCGACACCGACACCTTCCAGGCCGCCGTCATCGACAGCGGATACCCCGGTGCCCTGTTGACGCCCAGCAGCCTGTTCGCCTGCTCGCCGAGCTGCTCCAGGTACTCGTCGACGGACATGCCGGTCTCGTACTGCAGCGCGCCGGCCTGCTCCAGAGCCAGCGGGAGGTCGCCGAGCTGCTCGGCCAGCCGCGAGGCGTCGTCGTCGGGAACCTCCCGGCGCAGGCGTTTCTTCAGGAACGCCACGCTCTCCTCGCGGGTGAAGACGTCGACCTGGAGGGTCTCGAAGTGGTCCTCCCACTTGGGGTTGCGCGAGGTGATCAGGACGTGACCCGGCCCGCGCGGGATGAACTCCTCGACCTGTCCCGGATCCTCGGCGTTGTCGAAGATCAGCAGCCAGCGGCGGTAGGGGTTGCCGTTCTGCAGCGTCCTGCGCACGGACTCGGCGGCCTCCTCGACACCGGTGGCGGAGGCGGGAGGCAGCCCCAGGTGGGGGGCCATCGCAGCCAGCGCGGACGGCACCAGCACGCGCTGGTCGGCGGGGATCCACCAGACGAGGTCGTAGTGCGACCGGTAGCGGTGGGCGTACTCGATGGCCAGGTGTGTTTTGCCGACACCGCCCCACCCCTGCAGCGCCTGGGGCTGGGGCACGACGGCGGTGACGGTGCTGATGCCCTGGCGGAGCCTGACAAGCAGGTCGTCCCGCCCGGTGAAGTTCCTGTTGCGGGGCGGCACCTTCTCCCAGACCTCGGGCTGCCGTTCCGGCACCGTGTTCGCCGCGTGTGAAAGCTCCACCACCTCGGGCCTCCGTTTTTTTAGCCAAAGGGATCGTACGGTCATCCTAAAGGTTGATTCGGCGAGTGGGGTATTACAGAATCGCATAGTAAGAAGAAAGCGGCCTGGATACTTTCGAAAGGGACGTCGTTTCACGTTTTTTAGGACGTCCCAAACCCGAGCGGTGGTCGAGGCCCGATCTGGAGCGATGTAAGGGGAGCACGTATGCGTGATGACGGCTCAAGATCAAACATTTTCGTCGACCTCGGAGGCCTCTCCCTGGAGATGCTCGGTGAGATCGAGGACCACTCCCTGCGGAGGGCGCTGGAGCCGTTGTTTCTGGAGACGGCGGAGCCGACGGCCGGATTCACCAGCTCGATCTGAACGGTCACCCTGCCGTTTCACGCGGGTCACGGCAGAAAGGTGATCGTGAATCATTCGCCTGCTCCGGGCGTGCCGTCGGGACAAGCGTCGGCGGGACAAGAGGTGCCTTCCCTCGCCGGAGGGATTGACCATGCCAATAGAGTCGTACGGCATCGAGTCCATGATCCGATTGGACCTCTTGCCCGTGAGGTGGTGCCCTGCGTGCATGACATGGGGGAGGCCGAGTGGGAACGCCTGCTCGACCAGTTGAACAGCGGGGACTGCACGCCGTTCCTGGGGTCAGGGGCGTGCGTGGGCACTCTGCCGACCGGGACGGCGCTGAGCCGCGACATGGCGCGCCGATGGGATTATCCGTTCGACGACGACCATGATCTCCCGCGGGTGACGCAGTTCGCAGTGATGCGATATGGGGATTCGGTATATGTGAAGAGGCGGATCTGCGACGAGCTCGACGCCGGGGGCGCGCCCGACTTCCTCGACCCCCTCGAACCGCACGGTCTGCTCGCGAGCTTCCCGCTTCCGGTATATCTGACGACAAACTACGACGACTTCATCCTGCGCTCACTCGAAGCCGTGGGAAAAAGACCGAATGTGGCCGTCTGTCCATGGAACAAAGGGCTGGCCTACGCCGAGGATCTGTTCAGCAGCGAGGCGGGCTGGAATCCCAGGCCCGAGGCCCCGCTCATCTATCACCTGCACGGCAGCCTGCAGGATCCGGCGTCGATAGTGCTGGCGGAGGACGACTATCTGGAGTTTCTCACCAACCTCGCCGTGGACGGTGTCGCGGGCGGCCAGCGGATGCTGCCCACCTCCATTCTCGCGGCGCTGACCAGGAGACCCCTGCTGTTCATCGGATACAGCCTGCAGGACTGGACATTTCGCGTGCTTTTCCATGGGTTGTTGAAAGCCGTTCCCGGAATCAACCGCCGCAGGCACGTGAGCGTCCAGCTCGCCCCCTCGCTCGCCAGCACGAAGGCGGACGTGCTGGAAGTCCAGCGTCAGCTGGCCAGATACTACGAAGACTGGCGGATCTCCATCTTCTGGGGGACGGCGGAGGAGTTCTGCCGTGAGCTGCGCCGGCGGATGGGACCGGTGCCGTGACCTCCGATGTGACCTCCGACCTTGTCCGGCCGGACGCGGCCGGCCGGCCGTACGTCGGCCTGCGGGCCTTCCGCCGCGAGGACCGAGCCAAGTTCTTCGGCCGCGACAGGGAGGCGCACGAGGTCTCCGACCTGTGGCAGGCCGGGCGCCTGACCGTGCTGTACGGGCCGTCGGGCGTGGGCAAGACCTCGCTGATCCAGGCGGGCGTGCTCCCGCTGCTGGACACCGGCAGGACCGATGTCCTGCCGATAGGCAGGGTGTCGCACGGCTCGCCCTTCCCCTCGGCCGCGCTCTCCCGGCACAACCCGCACGTGTTCGCGCTGCTGTCGTCGTGGTCTCCCACCGAGACGCCCACCCGGCTGGCGGGGCTGACGATCCGTGAGTTCCTCAGCCGGCGCCCGCCGCGCCAGGACCCCTACGGCGACCCGGTCCTCACCCTGGCCGCGATCGACCAGGCCGAGGAGCTCTTCGGGGACTTCGCCCACCGCCAGCCGTACCGGGAATGGTTCATCGGCCAGCTCGTCGAGGCGCTGGACGACGACCCGAACCTGCGTCTTCTCATCTCGATCCGCGAGGACTACCTCGCCGCGATCCTTCCCCACGAGCCGAAGCTGGCGGGCATGGCCAGGAGCCGTTTCTCCCTGACCGCCCTTGACACGGGCGCCGCGGTCCGGGCGACCGAGGGCCCGCTGGAGGGAACGGGACGCTCGTTCGCCCCGGGCGCGGCGCGTGGCCTGGTGGACGACCTCCGCATGATCAGGGTCGGCAGGGCGCTGGGCGAGGAGGTCGTCGCCGACGCCAAGGTGGTCGAGCCCGTCCAGTTGCAGGTCGTGTGCTCGGCCATGTGGCATTCCCTGCCCGAGGACGTGCGGGTCATCTCCTCGGACCACGTCCGCAGGTTCGCCAACGCCGATCGTTCCCTCACCGACTTCTCCGAGCGAATGATCACAGAGGTGGCCCACGACCACTTCGGAGACGACGTCGCCGAGCTCAGGAGCTGGCTGCGCCGCTGCTTCATCACCGAACTCGGCACCCGCGAGGTCGTCTACCAGGGGGAGACCGTCACCGCCGGCATGCCGAACGCGGTGGTCAGGGCGCTGGTGGACCGCCACATCCTGCGTGAGGACATCAAGGCGGGCACGCGCTGGTGCGAGCTGTCGCACGAGCGTCTCATCCAGCCGATCCTGCAGAACGACCGCCTCGTCGTGCAGGCCGAGAGCCGGGCCCTTCCCGACGACTACCTGCGGGCCGCCGAGCTCTCGTTCCGCGACGGGGAGTTCGCGCTGGCCGCCAAACAGGCCGAGGAGGCTCTGGAGCGGTGTGGCGACAACACCAGGATCCGCGCGGAGATCGAGTCCTTTCTCGGCAACGTGGCGCACCGGCGGGAGGACTTCGAGAAGGCCGTGTCGCACTACCGCACCGCCGCGGTCCTCTTCGAGACGCTGGGGGCGACCTCGGCCGTCGGCGGCCTTCTCGCCGGGATCGGCCGGCTGCGGCTGGCCCAGGGGCGCCCCTCGGTCGCGGTGCGGGAGCTGTACTCGGCGATACGCCGCGTCCCCAACGACATGAGCATCCAGACCGAGCTCGCCTGGGCACTCTGGTACGACGGCCATCCCGATGCGGCACGTGACGTTCTCAACGACGTTCTGGGAAGGGAGGGAAACCTCACCGAGGCGTTGCGGGCGCGGGGCGAGATCCTCGCCGGGCTCGGCCAGGCGGAAGCGGCGTTGCGCGACCTCGACCGGGTCGGACCGCTGCAGTGGCCCTCCACCCGGGCCGCCCACGCCCTCGCGCTGGCCCTGCTGGGGCGCTTCCCCGAGGCGAGGCGGGAGATCAGGGCTGTGCTGACCGAGGCGGGAGATCACGGTCCGGTGCTGCTGTATGCCGCCCGGATCGAGGCTCTGGCCGGCGACGCCTCGGCGGCGGCCGATCTGGCCCGGAGGGCGGGGACGGCGAGGGCGCCCACCCTCCCTGCCCATCTCGCTGCCGAAGCGGCTCGGTTGGTCGCCCCGTCGTGAGCGCCCGCGTGGCCGCGTGGGCCCCGGTCGCCCGGACCTCCCTGGCCGTCCCGGCGAGGCCGAGCCGCCTATGGAGGTTCAGCAGTGCCACGAGCGTCACCACCAGGGCGACGCAGAACATCAGGCCGGCCAGGATGACGGCCGCCGTCCGGACGCCCGCCACGGCGACCAGGGTCCCGCCGAGGGGGGCCGCGACGCACACGGCGCTGTACGTGACGAGCCGGTGCACGCTCATCACACGCCCGAGCTTGCCCTTGTCGACGGTGTCGACCTCGAAGGTCCTGATGGCCACGTTGCTGAGCGCCCCGGTGCACCCGGTCAGCAGTATCGCGAGCCCGAAGAAGATCGGCCCGGCACCGTACGCCGCGATGAGGAGCGCCAGCACCCAGATCCACAGCTGGGCGAAGAGCATGGAGGTCCTCGGCTTGAGCTTGAGGTAGGGAGCCAGGCTCGATCCCGCCACCCCGCCCATCCCCCCGGCGGCCAGTACCAGGCCGACCTCGTAGGAGGGCAGGTTCGCCGACCCGGCAATGAAGATCATGATGAGCGCGTTGACCATCAGATTGGTGACCATGGTCAGGGCCATGGCCTTGCGCAGGAACGGGTGCCTCGCCAGTTCGTTGAAGCCGTCGGCGATCTCCCGCAGCAGGTGCCGTCCCGCCAGGCTTCTGAGCCCGTCGACGAGCCCGCCGGCGATCTCGCGGATCGTGTGCGACCGAGGCCGGCGCCCTCTCCCTCCGCCCGCCACGCTCAGCGGGGACAGCAGCGCCAGGAAGAACAGCGCGGAGTTCACCGCGAAGGACGCCACCTGCATGATCCCGAAAAGCCACCCGCCCAGTGGCCTGCCCGCCAGCACCGCGACGTGCGAGATCGTCTCGCTTCTGGCCATCGCGACGGAGACCTCGTCCCTCGGGACGAGGGACGAGATCAAGGCCGTCTCCGCCAGCGAGTAGACGACCCACAGCGTGCCCTCCAGGAAGGCCGCCACCAGTAGGTGCGGGAGCGACGGCCAGTCGAGGGCGAGTGCGAGGAACACGCTGAAGACGGCCAGCCCCCGCAGGGTCTCGGTGAGGAGCATGAGCGAGCGCGGGTTCACCCGGTCGGCCAGGACGCCCGCCGGAATGTAGAAGATCAGGACCGGAAACGTCAGGGCGAAGCTGGTCCAGCCCGCCTGCACCGGAGATCCGGTCAAGGCCAGTGCCAGGAGGGGATAGGCGACGCTCACGGCTCGTGATCCCACGGTGGAGAACGTCAGTCCCAGCCAGACACGGGCGAATTTTCTCATCGGCTAGTTCGAAGTCGCTCTCTAATCCCTGGCCTTATCACGACTTAGCCGCCCGCCGTCCCCGCCCGCGTCCCTGGGGACACTTCACAAGGCGACGGAGGATAGAGCTATCCCGACTCCCACCAGATGGCGTTTCCTTACGAAAAGTCGCAGGATTCAACAACAACGAGAGCCCGTTTCGGTGAAACGGGCCCCAGCGGTGTCGCTAAGTCACTTGAGTCCCAAAAGCATAGCGCCGAAAAAGAGCAGCCGGGAAAGGTCGGTCATTCCCATGCCGAGAAAAGGGACGTTTCGGAATTCTTGGTGGAAATTACAGGTCGTCGACGGCGCTCGGTGGCCGAATCGACGCGACCGGTGAGCGGCCCCCGGAGGTGGGGGCCGCCTATGCCGGTTTCGGTCGCCGCGGACGGCCGGTTCCCGGGGGCGGAAATCACTCCGAGGGGGCCGGAAGTTCAGGCGGGCAGCTGGGCGTCCAGGCGGTAGCCGTCCACGGTGACGTAGACCTGGTCGCCCGGCCGGGCGTTCAGGCGCATCAGGACGGGCTGCAGGGAGTCGAAGACAGGCTGGTCCCGCCAGACCAGGACCACCGCGTTGTCACCGGGGCCGGTGACCGAAAGCAGCGTGCCGGGACGCATGCCCAGCCGGGTGGCGTACCCCTCGGGCACGGCCACGGGACCGCCCCGCAGGTGGTCGCTGGTCACCTCGATGCGCTGCCAGCGGCTCGGGTCGGCCGACGGGCTCGCGGGCGGGTGGAGCGGAGCCCGCTGGCTGGTGATCAGGTGCGGCCGGGTGTTACCGCCGGACAGCGCCGACAGCGTGGCCAGGGCGGCGCGGGGATCGATGCTGCCGGTGTTCACCTGCGGTATCGGCTGGCCGCCGCGGTGGTGGTGGCCGTTGGCCCCCGGAGTGCGGCGAGGCAGCTGCCTGGTCGCCTCGGCGGCGGCCTCCTGGGCAGGCGTCTCCTGCCCGCTCGCGGCCAGGGCGTCCAGCCAGGCCTGGGCCGAGTGGGCCCGGATGCCGAGCTGGTGCTCCATGAGCGCGACCGCGTCGGCGTCGATCGGCTTGTTCGCCAGGAGCTGGCGGGTCCGGTCGCGCAGGCCGCCCAGATCGCCCACGACGAGCCAGTCGTCCTGGAGCCGCCGATCGGGCATGAGCGTGACCAGCACCCGCCAGAGCGGGGTCTGGAGGGTGGGGACCTCGATCGGGTGCGCGGGGTCCGCGCCGATGAGCTGGTCCTTGGTGGCGGCGGCGCCCAGCCACTCGGTCAGCCCGAACATGTGCCCGGTCAGCGGTGCGGACTCCGAGGAGCGCAGCCAGAGCAGGATGCGTTCCTCGGCGGTGCGCTGGGCCGCGGAGAGCGCGTCGCGGTCGGCGTTCAGCTTGTGCGCGAGCGCGCGCAGGCTGATCGGGTCGACCGCGAAGAGCCGTTCCACGGCGACCGCGCGCTCCAGCGGGCTCCAGTCGCGGAACATGTTGTCCACCAGACGCACCAGCGGATAGTCGCTGAGGCGCACCGGAGGTTTGGCGGCGGGGGGTTCGGCGACGGGGGCGACCGGCTCCGGGGCCGGCGACTGGCGCTGCTCCTGCGGCGCGGGCGGCTGGGCCGGGATCGGTGGCGCGGGCACCTGCGCGGGGGCCTGTTCCTGTGCCGGGGACTGCGCCGGGGACTGAGCCTGGGCGGCCGGCACGGCCTGTTCGGCGAGCCCCGGGGTACGGCTGAGCACCTCGCGGAACATGGCGGTGACCAGGACCTCGGGAGAGGCGGGCATCGCGGGCCCGCTCAGGTCTCCCGGGGTCAGGCGGCGCAGGCGGCTCCAGCCGCCCAGCCCGGTGATGGCCAGGCGTGCGGGCTCCGGCCAGCCCGGCAGGGTGGGGTCGACCGTGTGCACGTGCAGGGCGGGCAGCACGTCGCTCAGCGGAAGGTGGTCCCAGCGCGACAGCGAGAGCCGGGCCAGCCTGTCGCAGACCCAGTCGAGCCCGGCGGAGCCGAGGGCCTTGGGCAGGGTGACCGAGGACCACCAGCCGGCGGGCAGCCGGGGGTCGGCCAGGGCTTCGGCGACTTGCTGGGGACGGCTCCAGCGCAGGGCTGGGACCAGATCACTCAGGCAGATCGATGACTCGGCATCCATCGGCGGACCGCAACCTCCCCAAAGTGACGCGTGTGGCTAATGGTGCAGCTTACGCCGCAAGCTATCAATTGGTGTTAAGAGGGTAAAGCTCGTTCGTACCCAACTCCGACGGAAGGATACGTGGACGGCCCCCCAGGACCGTCACGGCCTCCGCTCCGGCGCGGCGTCCGGCGTCCAGCGCGGCCTCGTCGTCGGCCCCGCTCAGCAGGGCCGTGAGCAACCCCGCGGCGAACGCGTCCCCCGCTCCAATGGAGTCAATCACCTCGGTGGTGAGTGCGGGAACCCGGGCGGCCAACTTTCCGTTCCTGGCCATCAGCGCGCCGCGGGAGCCGAGTTTCACCGCCGCCGCGCCGTAGCGCAGGCTCAGGATCTCCGCCGCGCCCTCGGCCGAGGTCTCGCGGGTGAGCAGCAGCGCCTCGTCCAGATTGGGGATGATCAGCTGGGCGGTCAGGGTCTCCTGGATGAACCGCTCGGCGCCGAACGAGCGCAGGAATCCGGTCGAGGCGGGGTCCACGCTGATCGAGACGCCGCGCCGGGACGCCTCGGCCATGGCCAGCCGGGAAAGCTGGAGCCCCGGCTCGGCGAACAGCGTGTATCCGGACAGGTGGAGGTGGCCCACCCCCTCCAGCAGGCTCTCGTCCCAGTCGCCCGTGCCGATGTGCCCGCCCGCGCCCCGGTTGGTGAGCATGGAACGCTCCCCGGTCACGTCGACCATGGCGATCACCACGGCCGTCGGCCGGTCGGGGTCGACCCGCAGGTGCGGCCGTACCCCGAAGCGCCGCAGTTCGGCGGCGTGCCAGTCGGCGGTGTCGAAGCCGACCCGGGTCAGGATGCGGGTGTCGGCGCCCAGCCGGGCGGCCCAGGAGGCCGTGTTGGCCCCCGAGCCGCCGGGACGCAGCACGATGTCGGCGGCGGTGTCCGTGCCGACGGCCAGGCCGCTTCTGGCCGACCCGCCGTGCAGCGCGACGACGTCGGTCACCACGTCGCCGATGACCAGTAGACCCGTTCCGGTCATGGTTTCCTCAGTTTCCCCGGCTCCAGGAGGCCGCGATCTGCCCGGCGAGGCGGACGTTGCCCCGCACCGCGGCCAGGTTCGCCTCGAGTGAGGCTCCGGCGGTGCCGCGTACCAGGTAACCCAGGAGGAACGGGGTGATGGCCTGGCCGGTGACCTTCTGTTCTTCGGCCGCCGCGAGAGCCTCGGCGAGCACCCGGTCGTGCAGTTCGGGGTCGAGCTGCTCCGACAGCGGCACCGGGTTGGCGACGATCAGCGCGCTCTCCGGACCGCCCAGCGCGTCCTGGGCCCGCATGATGTCCGCGGCATCGGCCGGGGTCTCGATCCGCCAGTCGATCGGCTCGCCGGAGGTGTGCAGGTAGAAGCCGGGGAACTCGTCGGTACGGAACCCCGCGACCGTGACGCTACGGGTCTCCAGCCGCTGCAGGGTGGCCCCGACGTCCAGGATCGACTTCACGCCCGCGCAGACCACGGTGATGCGGGTCCGGCTCAGCATGTCGAGGTCGGCCGACTCGTCCTGGCTGTCGGTCCATCCGCGGTGCACACCGCCGAGACCGCCGGTGGCGAAGATCCGGATGCCCGCCCTGGCGGCCAGGAACGAGGTGGCGGAGACCGTGGTCGCCCCGCTCGCCCCGAGCCCGGCGGCGGCGGGCAGATCGCGGAAGCCCAGTTTGCGAAGCCCGGGCTCGCCGGCGATGCGCTCCAGCTGGCTCTTGTCGAGACCGATGCGCGCCACACCGTCCAGTACCGCGATCGTCGCCGGTACCGCCCCGGCCTCGCGGACGAGCTGCTCCAGCTCCAGCGCGACCTCGAGGTTGCGGGGCTGGGGCAGGCCGTGCGAGATGATCGTGGATTCCAGGGCCACGATCGGGGCGCCCTGCTCCAGCGCCTCGGCCACCTCACTCGAGGGGCTCGGCATGCCGGTGAGGGACTGTCGGGTGGTACGCATGAGCTGGTTCTGTCTCCTTGTCCGAGGTCGTAATCATTGCTTGCTTTTGGAACGGTGTAAACGACACCGTCTTCCCCAAAAAGAGCACGTTACGGCGGTTGCCGGGAGACGTCCACCTAAAGATCAGCTAATGAGTAGGGTTCCGATCAGTGAGATCCCGCCGATGATGGCCGTGGAGATCCCGCCCAGGAGCAGTGACCGCCCGCCCCGCACGAGCTTTCGGAGATCGACACCGGTGCCCAGGGCGAAGAGCGCCGCGGCGAGCAGCGTCGCCGTCAGCCCGGGGACGGCCCGGATGACCTCGGGTGGTACCGCGCCCAGGCTCCGCGCCGCCACGGCCACGACGAACCCGGCGACGAACAGCGGCAGCACCGGCGGCCGGCCCGCCGCCCGCCCGGTGCCGGGGGGTTCCGTCGAGGTACGGCGCAGGGCGGCGGAGGTGAGGCCGACGATCGGGGCCAGCAGCACCACCCGGGCCAGCTTGACGGCCACCGCGCTCACCAGGACCCCCGCTCCGGCCGCCGCGCCGATGGCCGCGACCTGTGCGACCTCGTGAACCGAGGCGCCGGCCCAGATGCCCAGCTGGTGCGGTGTCAGGCCCAGCGATCCCGCGAGCAGTGGCAGCGCGACGATCGAGGCGCTGCCGTACAGGACGACCACGCCGACCGCGGCCGCCACGTCGTCGTCGTCGCTTCCCGCGACCTCGTGCATGGCGGCCACGGCCGCCGCCCCGCAGACGGACACGCCGGTCGCGATCAGCAGGGACCTGCGCGGGCTCACCCCGACCAGGCCTCCGATCCACCGCGTCGCCGCGAACGTGACACCGGTCCCCGCCGCGACCACCGCCAGCACCGGCCAGCCGAGCGCCAGCAGTTCCGGCAGCGCGATCTGCAGCCCGAGCAGCACGATTGCCAGGCGGAGCACCCGGCGGGAGACGAACCTCAGCCCGGGGACCAGCGAACGGTGCAGGCCGCCGAGGTTGGTGAGCGCGACCCCGAGCGCCACCGCGATCACGGCGGCGCTCACCTCGGGAACGATCCGGGCGATGGCCGTGGCCAGCAGCACCGCGACGGCCACCGCCCCGAGCCCGGGCACGAGCCTCCCGAGCCCCGATGCCGTCGCAGGTGCCCGCCCCGTCGCAGCGGGCGCCGGGGGGGAGTGCCGGGTAGGTCCCGGTGAACGGGCGGGCGGGAAGGGGGGCATTGTCCGAGTGTCGGCGTGGCCCGGCGGGGCCGGTACCCGTCGTCTTGCTGGTAGGTCATAGCCTGGGGCTATGAGTGAGCTGCCCGACATCGAATCCCTGCGCCTGCTCGTCGATGTGGAACGCCTGGGCAGCCTCGGCCAGGCAGCCAGGGCGGCGGGTGTCGCGCAGCCGTCGGTGAGCAAGCGCATCTCGCTGCTGGAACGACGTCTCGGGCTGGAACTGCTGGAACGCACCCCGCGCGGCTCCGTCCTCACCCCGCAGGGCGCGATGGTCTCGGCCTGGGCCGCGCAGGTGCTGGCGGCGGCCGAGGAGCTCATGAGGGGGGTGGAGGCGGTACGGCACGGCCGGGCCGCCCACCTGCACATCGCCGCCAGCATGACCGTGGCCGAGTATCTGCTGCCGCGCTGGCTGGGAGAGCTCCAGAACCGTGAGCCCCAGGTACAGGTCGGCCTGGACGTGCAGAACTCGGCGGAGGTGGCGAAGTTGATCGGCGGTGAGATCGAGCTCGGCTTCGTGGAGGGGCCCTCGGTGCCGTCGGGGCTGGTGTCGCGGGTGGTGGCCACGGACCGGCTCGTGGTGGTGGTCGCGCCGGGCCATCCGTGGGCGCGCCGCCGTACCCCGCTGCGCGCCGCCGAGCTGGCCGCCACCCCGCTGGTCGTGCGGGAGCGGGGGTCGGGCACCCGCGAGACGCTGGACGTCGCGCTGACCGGCTACGCCGTCGCCTCCCCGAAGCTGGAGCTCGGTTCCAACGCGGCGGTCAAGGGGGCGGCCCGCGAGGGTGCGGCCCCCGCCGTGCTCAGTGGCTACGCCGTGGAGGCCGAGCTGGCCACCGGCCGCCTGATCGAGGTGCCCACCAAGGACATCGACCTCGCGCGCCGTCTGCGGGCGGTCTGGCGCCGCGGTCGCACCCCCAGCGGCCCCGCCGCCACCCTGCTGAGAATCACCCTCTCCGCCGCCGGGCGGCCGGAGCCCTCGGCTCCACCGTCCCCTCAACCCACAGGGAAGTCTCGTGCTCCGCTCTCGCTATGAAGCAGTGATCGTCGGAGGCGGCCACAACGGCCTGGTCGCCGCCGCCTACCTCGCCCGCGCGGGCCGGCGCGTCCTCGTCCTGGAGCGCCTCGACCACGTCGGTGGTCTCGCCGTGTCGGCGCGGGCGTTCCCCGGTGTCGACGCGCGGCTCTCGCGCTACTCGTACCTGGTCAGCCTGCTGCCCGCCAAGGTCGTGGCCGACCTGGGGCTCAACGTCACGCTGCGCCGGCGCCGTTACGCCTCGTACACGCCGGTGGGGGAGAGCGGGCTGCTGGTCGACAACGGCGACGCCGCGCGGACCGCCGCCTCCTTCACCCGGGTCACCGGGGGCACCGGTGAGCTGGACGGGTGGCGGCGCTTCTACGGGATGACCGCCGACGTGGCCGGCAGGGTCGCGCCGACACTGCTGGAGCCTCTCGTCGACCGTGCGGCGATGCGGCGCCTCGTTGGCGACGAGGCGTGGCGCGACCTGTTCGAGCGGCCGATCGGTGAGGTGGTGGACGAGCGGTTCGCCGACGACACCGTACGCGGGGTGGTCCTCACCGACGCCCTCATCGGCACCTTCGCCGACCCCTCGGACCCGGGCCTGCGGGCCAACCGGTGCCTGCTCTACCACGTGATCGGCGACGGGACCGGCGACTGGAACGTCCCCGTCGGCGGCATGGGCGCGGTCTCCGGCGCGCTCGCCGGCGCCGCCCGCGCCGCGGGGGCGGAGATCCTGACCGGTGCCGAGGTCCTCGCGGTCGACGCCTCGGGCGAGGTCGTCTTCCGCGACGCGGGCGGGGAGCACACGGTGGTGGGCGAGCGGGTGCTGGCCAACGTGCCGCCCGCCGTGCTCGCCCGGCTCCTCGGCGGCGCCGAGCCCGCCCCCGAGGGCGCCCAGCTCAAGGTCAACATGGTGCTGTCGCGGCTGCCCCGGCTGAAGGACCCCGCGGTGGACCCCGAGGCCGCGTTCAGCGGCACGTTCCACATCAACGAGGGCCGCGACCAGCTCGCCCGCGCGTTCGCGGAGGCGTCGGCCGGGCGGATCCCCACGCTGCCCCCGGCCGAGGTCTACTGTCACTCGCTGACCGACCCCTCCATCCTCGGCCAGGGGTTGCGGGAGGCAGGAGCCCACACGATGACGCTGTTCGGCCTGCACATGCCGGCCAGGCTGTTCCGTGACGACCCGGCCGGGGCGCGCGAGGCCGCGCTGCGCGCCACGCTCGCCTCGATGAACCAGGTGCTCGCGGAGCCCCTTGAGGACTGCCTGCTGCGCGCCCCGGACGGCGGCCTCTGCCTGGAGGCCAAGACCCCGGTCGACCTGGAGACCGAGGCGGGACTGCCGGGCGGCCACATCTTCCACCGCGACCTGTCCTGGCCGTACGGGGAGCCGGGGCGCTGGGGCGTGGAGACCGACCTCGAGCGCGTCCTGCTCTGCGGCGCGGGTGCCCGGCGCGGCGGTGGTGTCAGCGGCATCCCCGGCCACAACGCCGCCATGGCGCTGCTCACCTGAGCCCGTCCGGCCTGGGCGAAGACGGCCGGAGGTGTTCATCGGGTTCTCATGATGAGCGTCTAACGTGAGGGTCATGGGTGACGGTGAGGCGGCGCGGGTGCTGGTCGTGGACGACGAGCCCGCGCTCAGGGAGGCGCTGCAGAGCAGCCTGGAGTTCGAGGGCTACCGGGTCGGCGTGGCCTCGGACGGCCAGGAGGCGCTGGAGACGCTGGAGCGGGAGCCGTACGAGCTGGTCCTGCTGGACGTGATGATGCCCCGGCTGGACGGGCTGACCGCCTGCCGCAGGCTCAGGGCGGCGGGCAACCACCTGCCGGTGCTCATGCTCACCGCCCGCGACGCCGTGGGCGACCGGGTCTCCGGCCTGGACGCGGGGGCCGACGACTACCTGGTCAAGCCGTTCGAGCTGGACGAGCTGCTGGCACGTGTCAGGGCGCTGCTGCGGCGCGGCGCGCTGAGCGCGCCCGCGGCCGAGGACGACGCGGGCCTGGTCTTCGGCGACCTGCGGATGGACACCGCCAGCCGGGAGGTCACCAGGGCGGGCGAGCGGCTGGAGCTGACCCGTACCGAGTACCTGCTGCTGGAGCTGCTCATGATCCACCCCCGCCAGGTGCTCACCCGCGAGCAGATCCTCAGTGAGGTGTGGGGCTTCGACTTCGAGCCCTCCTCCAACTCCCTCGACGTCTATGTCATGTACCTGCGCCGCAAGACCGAGACCGGCGGGCGTCCCAGGCTGATCCACACGGTCCGGGGGGTCGGCTACGTGCTGCGGAACTCCGCGTGAACGGTCGCCGTTCGCTGCGCTCGCGGCTGACCCTGCTGGTGGCGGCGGCCGTGGCGCTGGCGATCGCGGTCTGCGCGGTGCTGTGCTGGTTCGTCGTCAGGGCCGAGCTACTGCGGCAGGTGGAGCGCTCCCTGGAGGTGCCGAAGGGACCGCAGGGCATCGAGTGGATCGAGTCGTACTGCGCGGGGGGCCCGGCGGGGCCGAGGGAGAGCATCGAGCGCAGGCCGCCGTTCCGCATCCCGTCGGTCCAGCTGATCTACGCCGGTGGCGGCAGGTGTGTCATAGGCACCGCGCCCGTCAAGGTCACCCCCGCCGACCTGGCCCTGACCCAGGCCCCGCCCGGCACGAGAAGGATCAGGGACGGGGTGACCGACGGCGGCGAGGAGGTCCGGGTGATGACGAGGAACGTCGGGCCCGGCATCGCGGTCATGGAGTCCCGGTCGCTGGAGGAGGTTCAGACCACCCTCGCGGCCCTGGCCTGGATCCTCGCCGGGGTCACCGCGCTCGGCGTGTTCGGCGCGGCCTCGGCGGGGCTGCTGGTCTCCCGCACCGCGCTGCGCCCGGTCGGCCGGCTGACCAAGGCCGTCGAGTACGTCGCCAGGACCGAGGACCTCGACACCAGGATCCCCGTCGAGGGCACCGACGAGATCGCCAGGCTCGGCGTCTCCTTCAACGCGATGACCACCGCGCTGGCCGGGTCCCGCGAGCGCCAGCGGCGGCTGATCGCCGACGCGGGGCACGAGCTGCGCACCCCGCTCACCAGCCTGCGCGCCAACATCGACCTGCTGCTACGCAGCGAGAACACCGGGCGCCCGCTCGACCCCGCCCCCAAGCGCAGGCTGCTGACCAACCTCAAGGCCCAGTTCGAGGAGATGTCCACGCTCGTCGGGGACCTGCTCCAGCTCTCGCGCGCCGAGGACGAGCACGAGCCGTACGTCGAGGTCGCCTTCCACGAGGTCGTCGAGGAGGCCGTGCGCCGGGCGCGGCTGCGCGCCCCCGACACCCCGATCGAGGTGGAACTGCTCCCCTGGTACCTGCGAGGTGATCAGGCCGCCCTGGAGCGGGCCGTGGTGAACCTGCTGGACAACGCGGTGAAGTTCTCGCACGGGCGGGAGGGCCCGGTGCGGGTGAGGCTCCGGGGCGGTGAGCTGACGGTCAGGGACCACGGCCCCGGCATCCCCCAGGGGGAGTTGCCGTACGTGTTCGACAGGTTCTGGCGGTCGTCCTCGGCCCGCAGCATGCCCGGGTCGGGGCTGGGGCTGGCCATCGTGGCCAAGGCGGTGCGCGACGCCGGGGGAGAGGTGGAACTGGAGAACGCCGAGGGGGGCGGCATCCTCGCGCGCGTCCGCCTGCCCGGCTCTCCGGCCCGCGCCCACCTCCCCGCGGCGCCGTGAGGTCTCTCATCGGGACCGGGCAGCGCCTGAGGAACGACTCCGACTCCATCTACGACGACAGCCTGCTGGTGAAGCTGACCGGGGAGGGCGACGGCCACCTCGGGGTCATGACCTTCTCCGCCCTCGCCGGGAAGTGACCGCCTGAGAGCCTCCGGCCGCGGCCGGAGGCTTTTCGTGTTCCACCGGCGTATGCGCAGCCGGGCCCGCCTGACTCGCTGCCGGTGGCCTGATCGGCCGGTGCGAAGGGGGGCGCACTCGCGGACGGTCCCAGGCCCCGGCTGCGCGCGCCGGGGCTCCTTCGTTTTCTCACCCGGTGTTAACGAGCGCCTCAGGATCGCCCAAGGTCACCTGACGACTCTGGGGCCATGAGAGAACCGAGCCCTCACCCCGGGAGAGCAGCGTGAAGCAGGCGACAGCGCCGGCGCGCACCCGAACGGTCGAGATCGTGGTCCCCGTCCACAACGAGCAGCGGGTGCTCGACGAGAGCGTCCGCCGCCTGCACGCCTACCTCACGGGAACCTTTCCCTACGGCTTCCGCATCACGATCGCCGACAACGCCAGTACCGACGCCACCTGGCAGATCGCCACCGACCTCAGCCGCGAGCTGTCCGGCGTGCGCGCCCTGCACCTCGACGCCAAGGGCCGGGGCCGGGCACTGCGCAGGGCGTGGTCGGCCAGCGACGCCGACGTGGTCAGCTACATGGACGTGGACCTCTCCACGGACCTGGACGCCTTCCTGCCGCTGGTGGCCCCGCTGCTTTCCGGCCACAGCGACCTGGCCATCGGCACCCGGCTGTCCCGGGGGGCCAACGTCGTCCGCGGGCCGAAACGGGAGTTCATCTCGCGGACGTACAACCTGTTGCTCCGCTCGGCGATGGGGGCGCGGTTCTCCGACGCGCAGTGCGGCTTCAAGGCGGTGCGCACCGAGATCGCGCAGGCGCTGCTCCCCGCGGTCGAGGACGAGGAGTGGTTCTTCGACACCGAGCTGCTGCTCCTGGCCGAGCGGCACGGTCTGCGCATCCACGAGGTGCCCGTCGACTGGGTGGACGACCCCGACAGCCGTGTCGACATCGTCAGAACCGTCAGGGACGACCTCAGGGGGATGGCGAGGGTGGCGCGGAAGACGCTGTCGGGGGCGGCCAGGATCCCGGTCCCGCCGCGGGTGCGGGCGGCGCGGCTGCCCGGGGGCATGGCCCGCCAGCTGCCGAGCTTCGCCGTCATCGGCGTGGTCTGCACCCTGGCGCACCTGGCCCTGTTCGTGTCCCTGCGCCTGGTGATGCCCGCCGTCGTGGCCAACGGGGTGGCCCTGCTCGTCACCGCGGTCCTCAACACCGCGGCCAACCGGCGCTTCACCTTCGGCGTCACCGGCCGCACCGGAGCCCTCCGTCACCAGCTCGAAGGCGGCCTGGCCCTCCTCGTCGGCCTGTCGCTGAGCACCGGCGGCCTGGCCCTGCTCAACCTCGTGGCACCCGCGGCGTCCACCGCCGCGGAGGTCGCCGCGCTCGTGACGGCCAACGCCGTCGCCACCCTCGTACGCTTCCTGATGCTCCGCACCTGGGTCTTCAACCCCCGCCGCGCCAAGGAGAACAGCCGATGACCACCCACACCTCGCCGGACGCGGCGCTGCCGACTTCGGGCGGGCGGCACACCGTCGGGTACACCGCCGGGCACACCGCCGGGCAGGGCGGGGTGCGGCGGGTGTTCCTCGGCGCCCCCGGCGACCCCCGCTGGGCGCGGCCCGGCCTGTGGGGGGTGCTCGCGCTGGCCACCGTCCTGTACGTCTGGGCGCTGGGGCGCAACGGTCACGCCAACGAGTACTACTCCGCCGCGATCCTGTCGGGCACCCAGAGCTGGAAGGCGTTCTTCTTCGGAGCCCTGGACGCGGGGTCGTTCATCACCGTGGACAAACCACCGCTCGCGCTCTGGGCGATGGGGCTGTCCGCGAGGATCTTCGGGTTCGGCACCTGGAGCATGCTCCTGCCCCAGGCCGCCGCCGGGGTCGCCGCCGTCGCCGTGCTCCACTCGGCGGTGCGAAGAGCCATGCCCGGCGGGTACGGCCACGCCGCCGCACTGGTCGCGGCCCTGGTGATGACGCTGACCCCGATCACCGTGGCCATCAACCGGGACAACAACCCCGACACCCTCCTCGTCCTGCTGCTGGTGCTCGCGGCCTGGTTCTGCCAGGAGGCGGTACGCGCCGGCCGGATGCGCGCGCTCGTCGTCTCGGCGGTGCTCGTCGGCCTGGCGTTCAACACCAAGATGCTCCAGGCCTACCTGGTGCTCCCGGCCTTCGCCCCGCTCTACCTGGCCATGGCTCCGGGGGCGCCGCTCCGCCGTCTCGGGCACCTGCTCGCCGCGGGCGCCGCGCTGGTGGTCTCCAGCGCCTGGTGGATGGTGACCGTGGACCTGTGGCCCGCGTCGAGCCGCCCCTACATCGGCGGCAGCACCGACAACTCCGTCTGGGACCTCGTCATCGGCTACAACGGCCTCGGACGGATCTTCGGCAACGGCGGGGGCCGGGCCGGGGGCGGCATGGGGTTCGGCGGTGAGGCGGGCGCCGGGCGCCTGTTCAACGACATCATGGCCGGGCAGATCTCCTGGCTGCTGCCCTTCGCCGTGATCGCCCTGGTCGCCGGCCTGGCCCTGACCGTCCGCGGCCCGCTCCGCGACACCAGGATCGCCCTGCTGCTGTGGGGCGGCTGGCTCGTGGTCCACTACGTCGTGTTCAGCTTCTCCAGCGGCACCTTCCACCCGTACTACTCCACCGCGATGGCCCCGGCCGTCGCCGCTCTGACCGGTCTCGGCGGGGTGCTCGGCTGGAGGGCCTACCGGCACTCCAGGGCCTGGTCGTGGGTGCTGCCCGCGGCCGGGCCACGCGCCGACGCGAGATCACCGGCGTCTTGTCCTCAACGTTGAGCAAGCGAGCGATGTGACGGGGAGCCGGAACCCGGGCCACCTCG
>NZ_JBEXUE010000142.1:0-21090 GCF_040614275.1 Streptosporangium sp. NPDC006013 | reverse complement strand
TGGCGGCGAGCTGAAGTTTGGGCGGGAGATCGCTCTGCGTGTTGGCCCACGCCCAGAGCCAGGTCTGGTCGCGGTAGCCTTCCGTCCCCAGAAACTGGATCGGGAATCTGAAGTCTTCGCCGAACGTGATAGTTCCCGCACCGGTATCCACAGCCCAATGGCGGTCGCCAAGCAGATCGATCAGGGCGAACTGGCGTGCCAGGGAAGAGGCGACAGAACGTGAGAGGTGTTGGAGCAGGTTATTCAAAAGTAAACCTTTTCGGCGATACGGCGAAGAGCGATACTATTGCCAGACCGTGAACGACAAGCCCTTCCCGGGTCACGGTCATCCTGGTGCGACACTCCGGCTTGGCCATAACGAAACAATGCGGCGGCGTCCGTAGAACTGTGGCTTCCAGGTCCCCCGCCTTGAAGGCCGAAGCCCCATTCCTTCCTCAAGGAATGGGGCTTCGGGGTGCGACCGAAGGCGTTCTCAACTGCGTCCTGTCATCTTCCGGACGACGATAGGACACTCATCACTGCCGCCTAGGCAACCATTCTGATGAGAATCAGAACGGGCCGTCGGAGCACATCATCCGCTTACCGCCGATGGTGCACGGGTACCAATCAAGGTCGCGTGGCTGGGCCTGAGCGACACCCGTTGTCGCGGAGCCAACGATCATCAACGCCACGGTCGTGGTAGCCGCGACGGCGGCCATTCGCCTGACAAGAGTCTTCATGATTCCCCCTCCAACAATTCGTACTCCAGGATCAAATCAAGAGCCACTGGAAGCCCACTTGTAAGTCAATGGTGCGATCCGCGGCAGACCGGGGCCCGTACCGCTCCGGAGGAGCAGAACTTCGCGGTACGGGTACGGCGCGCCACGTGACCTCGGCGGAGACAGTGCCACCCATGGTCGAGTCTCACCGGGCTGGAGGCCCTGATCAGACGCCGTTCCGCGAACTCTGCAGAGAGCGCCGCGAGAAGCGAAGCGGGGGCCGACCCCCTGGTCGCGTTCCACGCCGGAGCCGAACGTACCGTCGACGCAGAACCTCGGCATGTCGGCGCCGGGAATGAACCTGAACGCGAGAGCGGGTGGTCTTTTGCCCCGGATCGACGCTCATGGACCTGGACATCGCGATAGTGAGAGCGACAGGCCAAAGCGGCGGTCCACTGCCTGGCCCGACCTGCCTCCGCGCCGGCCGCCAGGCAGGCGGTCGCGGAGGCCGAGGAATTCCGGAACGCGATCACCCGCCACCAGACCCCCACTGATCTACAAGTTGGTCCCCAGTCTCGGTCTTTAGCCTCGTCAACAGTGCTCCTGACGGAAGCGGCACCGAGGGAACGGGCCGAAGAACGGCGGGACAGGAGGACGAGCACAGGCACGAGCGATGATGAAAGGAAGATCATGACGTGGTCCGAGACGGGACAGGCGATTGCCGTCGCACGGATCCGCAAACGCCTGCGGAACGGATCGACCAGCCTCCATCTGTCCAATCTCGGCCTGGAGGCGTTGCCCGAGTTGCTCGGCGACTTCACTCACCTGACCAAGCTCGACCTGAGTTACAACCGGCTGAGCGTCCTGCCCGAGTCATTGAGGAACCTCACCGCCCTGACCACGCTCAACCTGTCCCACCTCCGCCTGGAGAGGTTTCCTGAGTGGCTGGGGAATCTCCCCGCTCTCACCATGCTCAGCCTGCGCGGTAACCAGACGGCCGTCCTGCCCGAGTCGCTGAGGAATCTCACCGCCCTGACCAAGCTCGATCTGTCCTTTCGCGGCCCGGAGGCGTTGCCGGAATGGCTGGGGAACCTCTCCGCGCTGACCAAACTCGACCTACGCCACAACCGGCTGACAGCCTTACCCGGGTCACTGGGAAACCTCACCGATCTCACCCAACTCGACCTACGCAACAACGAACTGACAGCCCTACCCGAGACACTGGGAAGCCTCACCGCACTGACCGAACTCGACCTACACAAAAACTGGCTGACAGCCTTACCCGAGTCACTGGGAAACCTCACCGCACTGACCAAACTCAACCTTCGCCACAACCGGCTGACCGCCCTGCCCGAGTCGTTGGGGAAACTCATCAATCTCCCCCGGCTTAACCTGTACAACAATCAACTGGCAGCCCTCCCCGACTCCCTGGGGAACCTCACCGCACTGACCGAACTCAACCTGCGCCGCAACCGGCTGACCACCCTGCCCGAGTCGTTGGGAAACCTTACGGCCCTGCTCCGGCTCGACCTGCGCGATAACCGGCTGGCTGCTTTACCTGAGTCGTTGGCGGGTCTTATCGCCCTCGCGAAACTCGACCTGGCCAACAACGAGCTGGTCACCTTGCCCGAGTCGTTAGGGAAGCTCACCGGCCTGACCGAGCTCGACCTGCGTGGCAACCGGCTGACAGACCTGCCCGAATGGCAGGAAAGATTCACCAGCCACACCGGATGAGACTCTGCGGTCTCACCCGTCCGCGTGCTCTGGCCGGAACGTCGCAGTGTGCCGGCCCCTCGCCGCTCAGAGCCCTCATCACCGCCCTGGTCCAGGGCGACAAGGCGCTGACAGAGATCCTGGCCGAAGCCATCAAGACGGTGACCTCCCTGCACGACTTCGTCTGCGACCTCATCCATCCCGATTCCCCCTCGGCCACCGTGGTCATACTCCGCCGGACAGCCGGCGCGCTGGACTACCTCGACTCCGTCCTCGTGCTGAACATGCTCGACACGGCCGAGCCGCTGGTCGTCTGCGATGAGCGAGAGGCCGAGCACGACGATCCGGACGGCTCCCGGTGGCCTCGGGCCAAGGCCCACGACGACGCCACCGCGGCGCTCTGGAAACTCTGCTAGGGCATTCCCACCCGTTGTCCGCCTCTTTGGACGCCCTGGCACCTGCCGTGTTTCCTTGAGGTTCGCGCTTGTCAGAACAGCCTTGATGCGGCTCTTCCGGCGGCGGTCACGAACCGACGAGGTTCAACGGCGCTTACCGTCTCCGCCGAACAGGTAACCGATGAAATCGCCGATTCGGCGTAGCACGCTGCGGTCCCGGCCGGAGTCGGAGGTCTTGCCCTGGCTCTGCCAGCGGTACTGGCCGCGTTGGACCTCATCGCTCTCGCACTTGCGGCGGTCGACGATCCGGTGGGTGCCGTCAGCCTGACGTGAGCTCGTGTCCACGCACTGAGCGGCCGACCGGTTGTCGCCACTGGCTACGGGCTTCTTCCAAAAGGTGATCCCCACCAGGACGATCAGGACAACGATCACGGCTGTGATGAGTATCGCGGGGATCCGGCGGCAGCCTTGCGGCTCCTCGCGTGGTGGATCGTCTGCGGGGTCGGAAAGCCTTCTGGGCACATACGACTCGTGCTCCGACGCGGTCATGTCCATTCCTGTCACGCGGACGCGGGATCGGGGACCACACGGCCCACGACAGGCCTACCGGCCCCTGTGACATCCAGCCTGACGATGACTGCTTGCAACTCGCTTGGACATCGATGCAGAGGCGGAACGCACCGACTACCACATGGGCACCACCTGGGCACCGGGCGGGCGGACCTCGGTGGTGGCCACGACCGGAGCCCGCCGCCCGGTCATGATGATCTCCGCAGTCAGTCCCCGCGGCGAGCTGCGCTTCCAGCTGTTCGACCACGGGTTGGACGCCGATGCCTTCATCGGGTTCTGCAGGCGCCTGCTCGCCGATGCCGACCGCCCGATGTTCCTGATCGTCGACAACTCCCGCGTGCACCGGGCCAAGAAGGTCAAGCAGTTCGTCGATGCGACCGAGGGTCGGCTGTCGCCGTTCTTCCTGCCGCCGTATTCGCCCGACCCCAATCCGGACGAGTGGGTAGCGCCCCCGCCGGAGGCTCTTTCAGCTGACATGATCCATGCCGAAACGGGGTGAGTTAGTGTCACCCGCGTGAGCCTGCTTGAGGTGGCCGCCAGCCGGTTATCGCGCTTGGTTGCATGGGCCCGGTCAGCCGCACTGGTCGGGAGGACGGGTGGGCGCCCCGCACCCCTCGTCGAAGTGGCTGGTCTGCTGCTCGTGATCCTGCTCTTCTCACGGCTTCATGCCGCCGCCGGGAAGGACGTCGCAGCCGCCACCGCCAACGCTCTGGCCCTGCAGTCCATAGAGCGGGCCTTCCACCTGGACATCGCGCTGAGGGCGAACCAGTGGCTGACCGAGAATCCATCCCTCATCCAACCGGCGGTGTACTACTACCGCCTGTACTACCTCGCGATCATCGGTGTGCTTGTGTGGGTCTTCGTCCGGCACGCCGATGTCTACATCAAGGCCCGCCGGACCCTCGTCGCGATGGTCGTCCTCGTGCTGCCCGTTTTCTGGGCGCTGCCCATGTCGCCCCCACGGTTCGCTCTACCGGGCGTCGTCGACATCATCGCCGGGCACGACATCCTGGGCGGCCATGCCTCACGAGAGATCGAGAACGGCCAGAACCTGTATTCGGCGATGCCCAGCATGCATGTGGGGTGGTCGTTGTGGTGCGCGTATGCCGTGTGGTGCGCGCTGCGGGCCTCCCATCCGCGAATGGCTTTGCTGTCGTGGATCTTTCCGCTGGGTATGGCGGTAGTCGTGCTCATCACGGGGAACCACTACGTCCTCGACATCGCCGGAAGCGCCGTGTTGCTGGCCGTCTCCATCGCTGTCGTATCAGCGTGGGGCCACCTCGCCGAACGCCGGCGTGCTCGGGATTGAACGCCTGCGGACAGCTGCGGAGGAACCGGCACTGCCCGGATGCTTGCTCACCTCGATCAGGCGGATCTCGCCGTTCTCCGGGCCGGTGTGGCCGCCGATGCGCTCATCGGTGTCTTGCCCAACTGGTCGGCCTCAACAGGCGATCAGCCTTGCATGATCTGCGGTCGGCTGAAGACCGTGTTGTCGATGACCACGTCCGCCAAGCGCAGCGGGCCGACCTCGGCGACGTAGAGACGCTCGGTCAGCAGGTAGCGCCCGCGATGGAGGTCCTCCGCTTCAGAGTTCGAAGCAGCGACAGGGCCTCTGACCAGGGCGGAAGCATCTCCTCGAACCTTAATCATCCCGTATATATCTCCGAGACAGAACGTGCCAGGATCGTCCCTGGTTGCTGTCAGCGCTGCCGCCAACGGTCGCTGCATGCGGAATTATGCTCTTTGGCGTTGTATGGGAGGAGCGGCAGGTGCAAAACAAATCTGGCGAGGTTGACCGCTTCATAACGGCCCTCGATCACCCGTTGAAGGCGGGTGTTGAACAGCTGAGATCAGCGATTTTGGCGTCGAACACGGATATTTCCGAGCATGTGAAATGGAACGCCCCGAGCTTCCGCTATGACGGAGAGGACCGGGTGACCTTCCGGCTCCGGCCGGGTGATCGACTGCAACTCATCTTCCACCGCGGGGCGAAGGTCCGAGCCGACAACGCCGAGTTCGCCTTTCAAGATCCCACCGGTCTCATGACGTGGCTCGCACCTGACCGGGGTGTCGTCACGTTCCCAGATCTGGAAGCCGTCCAGTCCCAGCAGGTAGCGGTGGTGTCCTTAGTGAACCAATGGGTTCGGGCGTAGAGGCGGGAAATGTTCAAGGCTCGGGCCGGAAAAGCGCCCCTGACCTGGGCGTTCGCTCTGAGAACAGGTGACGGGGATCGAACCCGTGCTGTCAGCTTGAGAAGTGCGGGGAGTACGGCAGGTGGCGCGGCCGAACTGGGCCTCGAACCTGAACGCTGAGACCATGCACGTGGTGAAAAGCGCAGCAAGGGCAAGCTGGGTCGGGGCTGTGTCAGTATCGCGTTGTGCGGGGTGGAAGGGCAAAAGCACGCCGCGGGTGACGGGGACTGGGGACCCGCTCGTCGGTGACCCACCGTGCTGTGCAGGGGTTCGCTACCGCGTTCTAGCTGAGGTGGCTCGTTTTCCTGTCAGGAAGAGTGGGCTTCAGGGCCCGGCCAGGCCCCATCATCGGTGAACTGCGATCCCCAGTAGAACGGGTTCACGTCACGAAGAGTGCGAACGCTCCATCCCGTCACGGCGAAGTCGTCGGGCACGCCGACCTGGACGTCAGGCCCCCACAAGGCCAAGCGTTCCTGACAGATGCCGCACGGAGGAAGGACGAGGACGCGCTCACGTCCTGGGTCCCGATACACGCACACGGAAGCGGTGACCTTCCTGTCGAGCGTGTAGGCCTGGCAGATGGCGCCGGTCTCATGACACAGAGACACGCCGCCGTTGAGGTTGTCCAGGCCGACGCTGGTGAGGATTTGCCCATCATCCAAGTAGACGGCTGCCGCACCACCTTGCTCGTCAGAAGGCCATCGCCGATCCAGCTGCGCGACAGCCGCGTCGACAAGTTTTTGATCAAGCTGCATGACAGCATCTTGACACATCAAGCAACCTGGCAGAGCGAGGACAAAGGTAGTCATAGTGAGCGCCGAGGCGAGCAGACAGAGGGTGATCAGGAGTTTTCTGTTCTCTGGATGATTTAGCACGCTGGTGGCATGCGAGCGTACGCGGTCCATCCTGAACGGCTCTGAACGCCCCTGTATTGCAACCCGGAGTGCAGCCCCGGTGCCCGATGGGCCGGGGCTGAGACATCCGATGGGCGGGGTGCGTCAAGTCGGTCCGGAGTGACCGCCGCCCCGACCGGACCGGGAACGCGCCCGCACCGTCATTAGGAACGAAGTCCCGGACCGTCGATCGCCCCGGCGACCTAAGTGACCGCTTCCTCGGTGGAATCGTTCCCCGCGTGTACGTCATGAGCCCTTGATGTTCCCATCGGCTCAGGAAGACTGGTGTCGTGATACTTGAGACAGTACGCCCCCGCGACTACAACGACGTCCGGCACGTGGGACAGTACTTCCGCGAGGGCATTCCGGTCGTAATGGATCTCACGGCAGTGGCGGACGACGAGGCGAGACAGTTCGTGGACTTTGCTGCGGGCCTCATCTGCGGGCGACGTGGCGATATGGAGCGCCTGAGCCCCAAGATCTTCCTGCTGATCCCCTCCGGGTCGACCAAGCCGAATGTAGCCGCGATCAAGGCTGAAGCGCCTCCATCGGAATCTTTCTGACCTTGGGCTGGTGAGGACGGGCCGTACGAAGACGATCATGGTCAGCGTCCCCATCAATAACCAATGAGATTAATTCGGCAACTGTTGGCCATGCTCTAGATACAGCGGGCGGCCGATGCTGCGGGCGGTGACGGCAGCTGTTACGCGGTTGACCAGTCGTTCGATCAGGAGGCCGGACAGTTCTTCGACGGGGTGGAAGTCGTAGCAGGCCAGTTCGTCGACGCCGAGTCGGATGTTGTCGCGCGTGCTCGGGCTGAGGGTTCCCCCGTCGAAGAGGAACAGGACCTTGTCACCTTCCTGCGGGTGAGGTGCCCAGTCGACCACGAGCAGGTCACCGATCGGCGGTTGGATGCCGAGTTCCTCGTGAACCTCACGTACACATGCCTGGAACGGGGTCTCGCCGGGTTCGATGTAACCGCCGGGAATCTCCAAGTAGTCCTTGTAGTGGGGGCGGACCAGAAGCAGACGGCCGTGTTCGTCGAAGAAGAGTGCCCCGGCTGCGGCGCGGGGGGTGGCCATTGGCGAGGTCTCTTGTCCAGTCATGATCCCTACGGTAGAGACTCTCCGGAAGGCGGCGTGAGCACCTCGTACGATGTGAAGTTCTGGGAGATTCGCCGGAATGCGTCCAGTAAGACGCCGTCTTATGTCATTCGCTGGAAAGTCGGCGGGCGGGAGAAATCCAAGACCCTGAGGAGTTCGGCATCCACGAGGATGGCCGGCTGTTCCGGGTCTCGCCGTTCTCCGGGCCGGCATGGTCGCCGATGCGCTCATCGGTGTCTTGCCCAACTGGTCGACCTCAACAAGCGATCAGCCTTGCATGATCCGCGGTCGGCTGAAGACCGTGTTGTCGATGACCACGTCCACCAAGCGCAGCGGGCCGACCTCGGCGACATAGAGACGCTCGGCCAACAGGTAGCGCTCGCGGTGGAGGGCCTCCGCTTCAGAGCCGGCCCAATCCTGGTCGCGTTCGGCCCCGCGGCGCAGAGAGATCTCCGGGAGCGCTTCCAGCCGGATGCGGAAGTCCCAATGCTCGTTGATCTCCGGGTGGAACGCGAAGACACCGTCGACGACCAGGACGGCGTCCGAAGATGCGATCGTCACCACCGACGAGTGGTCCGCCTGTGTCAGCGGGTCGATGCTGCACAGCACGGCCCGCCCTGAGCCATGCGAACTGCAAGGCTGCAGCAATAGCGTGGCCACGGCGGTGTAGTCGAAGGCGTTGCGGTAGTAACCCTCACCCGACTCCCGGTCGTAGAGATGACGATCCCGCCACGGCTTCTTGAAGTCGTCCAGACTCGCCCGCAGCACGGAGCGTCCCGCCCGGCTGATCTGCTCGGCGAGTTCGTGGCCGAAACTCGTCTTGCCCGCTGCGGTCGGCCCGTCGATGCCCACCCGCAGCCGTCCGTCGCCGAGCGCCAGGATCCGGTCGGCGACCTGCTCGACCAGTGCGGTGCGCTCGGGTGAGGCGGGGGCGGGACAGGGCTGTTGCCACGTTGAGACCGAGGTGTGAACATCGGCCCGGCGCGAGGTCATGAACGGGAGCCTACGTCGCGTGACCTTCGGCTTCCAGGTCAAGATCCATCCCGCATATATCCCGCGTGCCCGGTTCGATACCTTGACGATGTGTCGATCAGTGAACGCCATCTGTCAGCCGAGGAGCAAGCCGTCATCCTGGCTCTTCTCGCACAGGACTTCCCTGGCGTGGATGAACTTCGCGCTCAGGTCCCTTCGGCAATTGTGGCCGGACGGTGTGGGTGTGGATGTGCAACGGTGGATCTTCGGGCAGGAACAGGGCCTCGTGCGCTCGCCTTCCCGGTACAAGACGGGGTGCTGATCTCCGCCAGCGTGCGCGGGCGCGATGACGGTGTCTTGCTCTTCGTCGAGGGCGGTCATCTTTCGTGCCTTGAGGTCTACTCCGTTGATGACGAGCCGGCCTCGCTCCCGCAGCCTGCGGCTCTCACCGTTGACCCGCCAGGCTCCTGGGGGTGATGTCATGGAGGCGACAAGGCTCAGATTCGACTTGTGAACCTACGGATTAAAAGGTTCGCAGCCCGGTGTCATCGTGTGCCGCGACGTGCCGACTGCTGCTGCTTCGCCCGCCGTTGTCCCCGTGATCGTACCCGGTTATGACGTTGCCTGCCGGACCGTACCGCGTACACGCGAGCAACCACCGAGCAACCATCAACCACCCCAGCGGGCTTTACCGGGCCACGGTGACGCTCTCCTTGCCGTGAATTCTGCGCTGAACGCCTGTTGCCGGCTCAACCTCTTCGCCCTCGTGGTCCAGCCAGCAGGTCGAACACTGCACCGGCTTGGCCACGCGCAGGTATGCGGCGTGCAGCCTCATGGTGCAAGGCCGAGGACTGTCGTTGCCCTATTTGCTGCGTCGAGCACCGCACCGACCAGCTTGTCCTGTGCTTCGCTGAATCGCGATGTCGGTGCGACGATGCCGACGGCACCGACTATGGAACCCTCATGTTTGAAGAACGGGGAACCGATCGTCGTGATGCCGGGGCTGGAGTCGATGTCAACGGCCCACCCCCTTGTCCGGACCTCCTCGAGTTCCTGTAGCAGGGCCGCTCGAAATCGCCGCTGGGCGGCCGGGGCCATACCGGTCAGGTTGCGCGCGATGATCTCGTCCCGCAGCGTGGCGTCGGCGTGGGCGAGTACGGCCTTGCCCGACGCGCGGTGTGGCTCGTTGCCCGTGAGGCCGACGTAGAGCCCGCTGACACGCAGCGGTTGTGACCCTTCGACCAGAACTTTCAAGATTACGTTCCTGTCGTCGAGAGTCGACAGGAACGAGGTTTCGGCAGTCGTGTCGGCGAGCTCGCCAACGATGCTCGCGAGCTTGTCGTTGGTGTTGAAACCGAGCTGGTAGGTCCGGAACAGGGCGCCCACGCTGGCTCCGAGCCGGAGTGTGGCGTCGGCTCGGCGCTCCAGGTAGCCACGCGCGAGCAGGGTCCGCATCAGGTGGTAGCAGGTCGTGATGTTCAAGCCGAGGCCGGCGGAGACCTGTTGCACCGTCGGCGCGGGTTCGGCGGCGGCCACGTACTCGAGAAAGCTCAGCGCTCGCTCGACTGTTTGCAGAGTCTGCTGGGCGGGCTTGGCCGAAGTGCTGTTCACTATCTGAAATTATCAGGTTACGAGGCGGGCGCGGCCCGATGCAGCGGGGCGTTGAGCCGGTCGGTGAACGCGTCGAACGCCCGGACGGGCGGATAGGCGTCGGGGTCAACGATCACGTCGATGACCGCGGTGTGGCCGGAGTCCAGCGCTTTCCGCAGCGCGGGGGCGATGGCGTCCGGGTGGTCGACCACGATCCCCGTGGCTCCCACGGCGGTCGCGATGGCGGCGTGGTCCACGGGATCGAACTCCACACCGGTGGTCGTTTCGCCGAATACGGCATTCTCGGCATGCCGCTGGGCTCCCAGGACCGAGTTGTTGAGCACCACGACGGTCACCGGAAGGCGCTCTCGCACGGCGGTTTCCAGCTCGGACCAGACGTGTGCGAAGCCACCGTCGCCGACGACCGCGATGACACGCCGCCCAGGCGCGGCGATTTTCGCTCCCAGGGCCAGAGGCAGTCCCCAGCCGAGGCCGGCCAGACCTCGTGGCATGAGGAAGCGCTGGCCGGGCCGCTTCGCCAGGAGGTAGCCGGCGATCCAGAACGAGGAGTAACTGGCGTCGGCGACCACGATGTCGTCGGGGTCCAGGAGCCGGCCGAGCTCGGCGAAAAGGCGTTCCGGGGCGATGGGAGTCTCACCGGATTCCAGCAGCGGGGTGACGGCCTCGAAGTGCCGCCGGCGGCCGGCGGCGATGGTGGCTCTGAGCTCTTCCGACCGAGCAACGCGGAGGGTGAGATCGGTTGCCGCCAGGGCGGCCGTGAGGTCCCCGAGCGCGGCCCGGGCATCGCCGAGCAGGCGTACGGACTCATAGTTTCGTCCCACCTCGATCGGGTCGACATCGATGTGGACATAGGTGGCGTCGGGGGATGTCAGTGTCCAGCCCTCGGTGCCGTTCTCATTCGTCCGGGTACCGACCAGCAGGACGACATCGGCTCCGGCGATCAGGGGGAGGTGAAAGTGCGCGGGTCCGCGCTCGCCGGTGACATTGGCGGCGACCCCCAGTGACAGCGGACCCGATTCGTCCACGGCGCCCTTGCCCATGTTCGTCGTGACCACAGGTAGGTGGGCGATCTCCTGCAGCACGGCCAGTTCGGCCACCGCACCCGAACCGTGCACTCCGCCGCCCGCGACGACCAGGGGTGACCGCGCCGTGGCGATGAGCCGCGCCGCCCGCGACACTGCGGCGGCGTCCGGCCGGGGGCGGTCGAGCGGGAAGGCCCCAAGGTCCGCGGTGCGCGCGAATCGCCCTGGCACAGCGGGCTTTCCGAGGACGTCCCGGGGGACGAGCAGGACGACCGGCCCGGGCCGTCCGCTGTTCGCCATGGTGAACGCCTGGTCGATCGTGTCCTCCACGCGCGCGGGATCATCGATGCGCCGCGTCCACTTCGAGACGCTCGCGAACAGCGCGAAGTGGTCCAGCTCCTGGAACGCGTTGCGGTCGCGATTGCCCGAGGACACCTCCTGTACCAGCACGAGCATCGGTATCGACGCTTTGAGGGCTTCTGCCATCGGGGCGACGAGCAGGGCGGCGGCAGGGCCGTTCTGGGCCGCCACCACCCCGATCCGGCCGGAGATCCGAGCGAACCCGTCGGCCATCGCGCCGCCCGCGTTCTCCGTCCGGTACAGGATCTGGCGGATTCCGATGCGCTCGGCGGCGAGCATCAACTCGGTCGGATTGCTTTGGCCCAGGATCGCCTCGACCCCGTGACGGGCCAGTGCACCTGCGATGACGTCGGAAACAGTGATCATGTCTCATACGGTTTCAAACTATGAACTGCATGTCAAATAATGAATATTTCACTATTTGAAGCGAAGTTCAGATATTGACACGCCTGTGACGTGGCTCATATCGTCGGGCGGTGAGCGCCTCGGCCCCTCGTCACGAAAGATCTGGAGTTCCCATGACCATCGACACTGGTGAGTCGCAGCTGAGCCCGGTGCTCTGCCTGCACTCGCTGTTCCTCGACCCGCGCGCCTTCGACGGCCTTGTCGCCGCCGGAGCCGGGCGCTTCCGGTTCATCGCGCCGGAGTTCCCCGGGCAGGCCGGCCGCCTGAACGAAGTCGATGCGACCGTGACCATGGATCAGTGCACCGACGACGTGCTCGCCCTGGTAGACCGGCTCGGTCTCACCTCTGTGTCGATCGTCGGGCAGTCGATGGGCGGCGACGTCGCGGTCCGCATAGCGGCTCGCCGACCCGATCTGGTCGGCAGGCTGGTGCTGATGGGCTCGTCGGCGAGGGCCGAGACCGGCGAGAACGTCGACCTGTTCGGGGCGCTCGTCGACAGGTTCGAGCGGGAGGGATTCACCCCGGAGATCGTCGACTTCGTCAAGGGCATCCTGTTTGCGGCGACCGTTCTCAACGACCCGGCCCGCTCAGACATTCACGAGACGTGGACCAAGCGTCTCGGCGAGCTCTCCCCTAGGCTCGCTCATGCCGCACGGGGCGTCGTCCAGCGGGAGAGCGCGCTTGCCCTGTTGCCCCTGATCACCGCGCGGACACTCATCATCTCCGGGACCCAGGACCAGGCCCGCCCGCCGGCCTGGTCGGACGAGATGTTCGAGGCGATTCCGAACGCCGAACTCTGGCGCATCAAGACCGCGGGTCACAGTCCCTGCCTCGAAGCCCCGGACGCCGTCATCCCGCGCATCCTCGAGTTTCTCGTCTAGTTCGGAACGGAGAAGGCGACATGACCACTCCCCCCAGGCTCGCGGTGGACTTCCTTGCCCGGTCGCACCGGCTGTTCATCGACGGCGAGTTCGTCGATGCCCTCGACGGTAAGACATTCGAGACGATCGATCCGGGCACCGGCAAAGTGCTCAGCACGGTGGCGGAAGCGTCGGAACGGGACGTCGATCGCGCGGTGGCCGCGGCCCGTCGCGCCACGGAAGGTCCATGGTCGGTCATGTCGCCCAGCGAGCGGGGCCGTATCGTGCACCGCATCGGCGACCTGATCGCCGAGCACGCCGAAGAACTCGCGGAACTGGAATCACTCGACAGCGGAAAGCCGGTCGGCGCAGCGCTCGCCGTCGAGATCCCGCTCGCCGCGGACATGTTCTGGTACATGGCCGGCGCGGCACGGCGGATCACCGGGGCGACGATCACGCCGTCGGTGCCCTACATGCCGGGCCAGGAGTTCCACGCCTACACGACCCGCGAACCGCTGGGCGTCACCGGGCAGATCATCCCCTGGAACGTTCCGATCCTCATGGCCGCGTGGAAGCTCGCCCCCGCACTGGCCACCGGCAATACCGTCGTGCTGAAGCCCGCCGAGCAGACGCCGCTGACCGCCCTGCGGATCGGTGAACTCCTCCTCGAGGCCGGCGTCCCGCCGGGCGTGGTCAACATCGTGCCGGGATTCGGGGAACGAGCCGGAGCTCATCTGGCCGCGCACGAAGGCGTCGACAAGATCGCTTTCACCGGTTCGACCGAGGTCGGCCGCAGCATCGTGCGCGCCGCGGCCGGCAATCTCAAGCGCGTCTCACTGGAGCTGGGCGGCAAGTCGCCGAACATCGTCCTCGACGACGCGGACGTCGATGCCGCGATCGCGGGAGCCGCGCTGGCGATCTTCTACAACCAAGGTGAGGTGTGCTCCGCCGGCAGCCGTCTCTACGTGCACGAGTCCCGGTTCGACCAAGTCGTCGAAGGTCTCGCCGAGCGTGCGCGCGGCATCAGGGTGGGCTACGGCCTCGATCCGGATACCGACATGGGCCCCCTGGTGTCGGCGGAGCACTTCGAACGGGTCGGCCGATATCTCGATCTGAGCAAGGAGTCCGGGGGCCGGACACTGGTCGGGGGCGGTGCGCTGGACCGCGACGGATACTACGTGCAGCCCAGTGTGATCGCGCGGCCCGACCGGGACCATCCGATCGTCCGGGAGGAGATCTTCGGCCCGGTCGTCACGGCCTTGCCGTTCAGCGATATCGACGATCTGGCCGCTCAGGCCAATGACACCGTCTACGGCCTCGCGGCCGGGGTGTGGACGCGCGACCTGTCGAAGGCGCACCGGCTGGCCAAGCGACTGAAGGCCGGAACCGTGCACGTCAACACCTATCACATCTTCGGCTCCGAGCTGCCTTTCGGCGGATACAAGCAGAGCGGCTGGGGCCGGGAGAAGGGCGACGCCGTACTGGAGCAGTACCTCGAAACCAAGTCCGTCGTCGTGGCGCTGTGAAATCCGAGGACGGACAAGCATGACCGACATACAGACAGTCGCCGGACCCGTCGATTCCAGTGAGCTCGGCCGGACGCTCGTCCATGAACACGTCTTCGTGCTCGGTGAGGAGTACCGGCAGAATTACCAGGACGACTGGGACGAGGAGCAGAACGTCGAGCAGGCGGTCCGCGACCTGAACGAGCTCAAGTCTCTCGGCATCGACACCATCATGGACCCCACGGTTCTGGGGCTCGGCCGGTACATCCCGCGCATCAAACGCATCGCCACGCGAACGAACCTGAACATCATCGTCGCGACCGGGCTCTACACCTTCAACGACCTTCCGCACCAGTTCTCAAGCCGCGGTCCTGGCCTGCTCATCGATATCGAGGAACCGCTGACCGAACTGTTCATCAAGGACCTGACGAAGGGGATCGGCGACACCGGCGTGCGCGCCGCATTCCTCAAGTGCGCCATCGACGCTCAAGGGCTCACACCCGGTGTGGAGCGCACGATGAGGGCGGTCGCGCAGGCCGGTGTCGAGACCGGGGCTCCGATCACCGTGCACACGCACGTCGGATCCGAGTCCGGACTGGTCGCGCAGCGGGTTCTCGCGGAAGAGGGCGTCGATCTGAGCCGGGTGGTGATCGGCCATGCGGGCGACAGCACCGATCTGGATTATCTCTGCCGCCTGGCGGACGCCGGTTCGATGCTGGGCCTCGACCGTTTCGGACTCGACGCGTTCCTGCCGCTCCAGCAGCGGATCGACACCCTCGTGGGCCTCGTGCGCCGGGGCTACGCGGAGAGCATCGTCGTTTCGCATGATGCGTCCTGCTTCATAGACTTCGTCTCGGCGGAGGAACGCCCTCGATTGGGCGAGAAATGGAACTACCGCCTCATATCCACGGAGGTCATTCCCGCATTGCTCGAGGCGGGTGTCGCTGACCGCACCATCGAAACCATTCTCGTGGACAACCCGCGTCGGCACTTCGAGGGGGCGAGGGCATGACCGCGGCGAAAGGCCGCCGCCCGACCCTGTCCGCTGCCCTCTGGCACGCGGATCCCGACCCCGACTACTCGGACAGCACTATCGGGGACGTCCTGACCCGTGCCGCCTCACGGTGGGGGGATCGGACGGCACTCGTCGAGGGTGTGGTGGGAGAGCATGCGCGGCGTTGGACCTTCGAGGAACTGCTCGAGGATTCCATCCGCGTCGCCCGGGCTCTGCTTCGGCGATTCAGTCCCGGTGAGCGCCTGGCGGTGTGGGCCGGTAACGGCCCGGAGTGGATTCAACTCGAATTCGGTGCCGCGCTCGCGGGATTGACCCTGGTCACGGTGAATCCCGCCTTCCGGCAGGCGGAACTGTCGTATGTGCTGGAGCAATCCCGCGCATCGGGCATCGTCGTACAGCCGCGGTATCGATCGAGCGAATTGCTGCCGATGGCCGATGCCGCTCGAAACGGCACTCAGGTGCGTGAAGTGATCTCCCTCGAGGACTGGGACGAATTCCGTGCCGCTGAGAGCAGCGCGGGTGACGGCCTGCCGTATGTCGCGCCGAAGGATCCCGCTCAGATCCAATACACCTCGGGGACCACCGGGCGACCGAAGGGAGCGCTGCTCAGTCACCGTGGGCTCGTCGCCAACGGGCGGCGATACGCGACCGTCATAGGCGCACATCCGAACGATGTGTGGGTCAACCCGATGCCCCTGTTTCACACCGCAGGCTGCGGGCTGGTGACGCTCGGTGCCCTCCAGACCGGCGGCTGCCACGTGATCCCCGCCGGGTTCGACGCCGACCTCATGCTGGACCTGTTCGAAGCCGAGCAGGGAACCATCATGCTGAGCGTGCCGACCGTGTTGATCCGCATGCTTGAACGGCAGGCAGACCGGCCGCGCGATGTGTCGAGCTGGCGGTTGACCACGCTCGGGGGTGCCCCCGTACCGCTCGATCTGGTCCGGCGCGCCCAGCGTGATCTCGGGGTCGAGGTCGGCATCGGGTACGGCCAGACAGAGGCGTCGCCGTACATCACACACACCGCCGGCGGGGATCAAGATGCGGAGACGCTGGCCACCGTGGGACGGCCGCTGCCTGGAACCGAGGTCAAAGTCATCAGCCCGAACTCCGGTGAGGTGGCCGGGGTTGGCGAACTCGGTGAGATATGCACCCGCAGCATCTGCGTGATGACCGAGTACTTCGACAACGCCGCGGCGACCGCCGAGGTCATCGACGCCGACGGCTGGCTGCACACCGGCGATCTGGGGACCATGGACGCGTCGGGGTTCGTCAGAATCCAGGGCCGGCTCAAGGACATGATCATCCGTGGCGGCGAGAACATCTTCCCGCGCGAGATCGAAGACGTCCTCTACACCCACCCCGGAATCAGCCTGGTGACGGTGATCGGACTGCCGGATGCCGAATGGGGCGAAACCGTTGCCGCATTCGTGGTGGCGGCCGACGGGGCACACCTTACCGAGGACCAACTCGATGCCTTCTGCCGCGACCGGCTGGCCTCGTACAAGGTTCCGCGCAGCTGGCACTTCCGGAGCGAGCTGCCGCAGACCGCGTCCGGGAAGATCCAGAAGGTGGTACTCCGGGAGCGCTACCTCGCGGATCTCTCCACGGGCTCGACCGGTGGGAGCCGGTCATGACTGAAAGTGCGTTCTTCCATGTCGGCGTTCATCCCTACGGTTCCTGAGTAACCACAAGAGATAATGGAGGCAGGCGTAATGGCCATCACCTTGGTAAACCCCGGCGGGCTGCCACAGATAGGTGCTTACCGGCAGGTGTCCATCGCGACCGGTTCGAAGCTGGTCTTCATCGCCGGACAGGTCGCCTGGGACGCCGACGGGGTCACGGTCGGCAAAGGCGACCTCGCCGCTCAGGTCGAGCAGTGCTACCTCAACATCGGCACCGCTCTGGCCGAAGTAGGCGCTTCCTTCGACGACGTGGCGAAACTGACCGTCTACGTCGTAGATTGGACTCCAGACAAGCTGGAGCTGTTCCTGGAGGGGGTCGCTCGAGCGGGGGCGAAGCTGGGGGTCACCCCGGTACCGCCGGGCACCCTGGTGGGCATCGCCGCGCTGGACGTGCCCGACCACCTGGTCGAGGTTGAAGCCACCGCGATCATCGACTGAGCAAGAGCGTCCAGGATGAGCAGGACGGCCGACCGGGCGGTCCTGGCCGTCCTGGTGCGGCTCTTGCCACCCGAGTTGCGGGCCTATCGGCTGGTCACGCCAGGCACGCTGCTGGCCTGGCACCGTCGTCTGGTCCGACGCCGGTGGACGTATCCGAATCGGTCTGGTCGCCGGAGGACGAGCAAGGAGATCCGGAACCTGGCGCTGCGCCTGGCGCGGGAAAACACGGCCTGGGGATACCGTCGGGTGCACGGTGAGCTGGTGCGGCTCGGCTACCGCGTGAGCGAAGCGACCGTGCGGCGGATCCTGCAGAGTCGGCGGGTCGGCCCGGCTCCCCGAGACGCCGACACCTCGTGGAGGACCTTCCTGCGCGCCCAGGCGCAAGGCCTGCTGGCCGTCGACTTCTTCCACGTCGACACGATCTCCTTGAGGCGCCTGTACGTGCTGTTCGTGATGGAAGTCGCCACCCGGCGCGTGCACATTCCCGGCGTCACCGCGAACCCCACCGGCGCCTGGACGGCACAGCAGGCCCGCAACCTGCTCATGGACCTCGGGAGGCGGATCGGCTCGTTCCGCTTCCTCATCCGCGACCGGGACACCAAGTTCACCGTTGTCTTCGACGAGGTCTTCGTCGAAGAGGGTGTGCGGGTGGTGAAGAGGCCGCCGCGCACGCCGCGGGCCAATTGCTGTGCCGAGCGGTGGGTGCGCACCGTACGGACCGAGTGCACCGACCGCATGCTGATCTCTAACGAACGGCATCTACGGTCGGTGCTGGCCGAGTATGCCGATTACTACAACAGGCATCGGCCGCATCAGTCCCGCCGGCAGCAGCCACCCGATCATGACGATCGGATCACCCTGCCGCTGGAGGGGCGGATCGAGCGTCGGAAGGTGCTCGACGGGCTGATCAACGAGTACCACCGAGCTGCGTAGCCCTTTCGGAGAACTCCCAGCTCAAACCCTATGCGATGAGTCTTGAAGCGGTACAGGCTGCACACCCCGGAAACGATCAACGGCGCCTCACCAAGGCCAAAGCCTGGTCAGACGCCGTTTCACAAGCTCAGCGGAGAGCGTGGGATTCGAACCCACGAGACCGGTCACCCGGCCTAGCAGTTTTCAAGAGCGCTGCGTTCCAAGCAGCGGCAGGGTCTCTCATCAGGACGGGAGCACTCCCCTCACATCCATGGGACAGAGATCATCCCGCATATATCCCACGCGGGCCAAGCGTTGGCACAATGACGTAGAGATCAAGAAGGTGATGCCGTGGAGGACTACCAGCGTGGCCTCATCAGCCAGATGGCCGCGCGCCTCGACCTGTACGACTCAGGTGAGGTATCCCTACCCAAGCTGGTCGAAGACCTCCGCGGCCTATTCGATGCGGCCGATCCCCATGAGCTAAGCGTTAGGGACTCGTTCCAGTGGCTCTGGGCCGATCTCGACGCGGAGAGCGAGCTGAGAACAGAACCATGGGCACCCCCTGGCCTCGCCGATGACACCCGCCTGAGTGGGATCCTCCATGGGTTGCGATCCTGGGTCACAAGCGTCACCGAAGCGACTCACCCTAGTTCAGCCTGACTTGGTAGAAACCCGCACTATCAGCTTGGGAATCGTATGGATCACGCCTCGTAGGACGGCTGACCTGGACTTCGGGCCGGTCGTGAATGACCGTGGTTGACCCCTCGATACCCCCTTAATGGCACGCTAATGGCACGACGATCAACAGATGAGGTGTTGCGGATGGCGTTCACCCACGCCGATGTTGCCTGGCTGGCCGAAGACGACGAGCTGGGCGATCTGTGGTGTCTGACCTTCGTGCGTGGAGTCAGCGAGGTGCAGGCGCTTCGCCGGCTGGGTGCCGATCAGGAGAGCATCCGGCCACTGACCTATGACGAGTTGATAGACGATGGCCTCTTTCCTGAGACGGTGCTCGCGGGGCGAGTGGGCGACTGGACGGTGCTCATCGAGGAGAGCGGATGGACGTGCACGGAAGCCGACAAGGCACAGGCTCTCTCGGCCGGGACCGTGGCCGTGGCGGTGCTGCGGCACGACTACGCATCCGACGACTTCGTCTACGCGGTGGACGGGGAGTTGGTCACGCACTTCAATCCCAAGATTCCCCGATGGGGGCACGGAAGTGATCCCGATCGGCTCAACGACCTGATGAGGCAGGCGGGCCTTGATCCTGACGACGTACCCGGAACCGGTGCTGAGGCACCGTCGTCCGCGTCCGGAGCGCTTCTCCTCGCAGCCCGGTTGACCGGCGTGGTGCTGACCCCGGAGATCGTTAAGGGGCCGCTCATGAGTGGCGTCGTTGGCTGATCCGTCCACGATGCCACGTTCGACGGCCAGTCTGGAGGCTGGCACCACATTCCGCTGCCCGGAATCTGCCCGCGCTGCAACACAGCTCGAACTCAAAACCTGCGGATTAAAAGAAGTCGATTCGATCGAGGTCCGAGGCTCCGACCTGCGGGTGCGGTGTGCGTGGACGTCCGCCGAGTTCCGCCGTCGTTCGCTCTCTTGGCTGTACAGCTGCAGTCAGCCTTCAGGGGCGAAGGGGTTGATCATTAGCCCCCCGAGTCGTGATGTCACGAACTCAGCTCCGCAGGTAGGGCATCCCGACTCGAAGGAGTGTCGATGCTGCCACCCTTCTAGTACCTTGGGCGTGTCCACGGGGTAGAGCACCTCGTGCCGTGCTCCGCAGCCGAAACAACGATGAGAACGATTGTCGGCAAGCAGGACACCTCTGAGATCCTCGGCGGTCCACGCTTCGACTTCACTCGCCGCGCTGCGTGGTTCGATTCCGGACGGCCACACCGCAATGCATCCTTGTGTAAACCTCGGCCGGTTCGGCCGGTCGATCCGCAGGGCGGCTGCGCGACAAGAGGCCTCGTCGGCCAGCCAAGCCGGAATGGGATCGACATACGGTGGGAGCACGTCACCCGCCTCGTAGACCGTGATGTGCAGCCGATGATCGAAGTGGACAGTTTGCACGGCTGACGACGGTACTCGCAGATGGGGTGTGGTTCGACCGTACGTCTTACCTGTCTGTGTCGCCGATCGCCTTGCTCTCCCTCCTGATCTTTCCGCCGACCTTGGATCGAGCCCGCGCTGTCAGCTTGGGAATTGCATGGATCACGGCCCGTAGTGCCGTTGACCTGGGCGTCGGGTCGGTCATGAGTGACCGTGATTGCCCCCTCGTCCCCCTGTCTAATTGCACGCTAATTGCACGACGCTCAGCTAGCGTCAGGGTGATCGGCAAGCTCACGGCCAACCTGATCGACACGATGTCGTTCGAGACTCTGCTCATGTAGGCGGGAGGCCAGGCATCCGCGATGAGCGGCAACAGAATGGCTTCCCGGTCCGTCGGCGCTTCGGACGTCCATAACAACGCCATCGCCTCCCGGGCTCAGGGTCGTGGGAAGGGCGCAGAAGTCACACGTCCACTGGAAAAGCTCAAGATCGCGCGCGCGGATGGTCAGACGCACCCATGCGGGGGATACCACCGCCTGATCGTCTGGACAACGGCCTCCAGTTCGGACCCGACTGCGGGGTACTCGTCTAGTGCTGCGTTCCTTTTTGAGCAGCAAGATTAGACGTACTATCAGGGCCCAGTGGGTCGTTGATGGGCGGTGAGGCAGTGCCGAAGCTCCTGT
>NZ_JBEXUE010000141.1:0-21206 GCF_040614275.1 Streptosporangium sp. NPDC006013 | reverse complement strand
AGATAGGCCGCCATGGGTATCGGAAGCCATGGCCAGGGGTTGTTCGCCTGCGGCGGTGAGACCAGCAGCGGGGTGATCAGCATTCCGAGGTAGATCATCCACCAGGCGGTCATCGGCCGGTGCCGGCAGATCGCCACCGGGGCCGCGCAGGCCGCGCCGAGCAACACCGTCAGCTCGGTCGGCGCGTCGTAGACGGTGGCGAGCATCCCCACGTTCATCGCGAACATGAAGCAGGCCACCATCCAGGACGCGGCGGCCGGCACTCTCGTCAGCCGGAGGGTGGGCCGGGCGGCGGCCGGGGCCGCGGTGTCGGTCGCGTCCGGGGGGAGGTCGCGCAGCATCCCACCACGTTAGCCCGCGCTCCCCCCGGGGGGATTCGCCCTGCGGCCGATCTTCGGCTTCCCTCCCCGGTATGACCTGCGGGTCGACTGGCCCCCAGGTATGAGGTCGTCAGCGGAGGACGGCGAGCACGGCAGGCACACGAGCCGCCCGTTGACGACGGCTACCTCGGATCGGCCACCCGGTCCGGGGTAGCCGATGATCGTTTCGTGATACCGGCGGCTCACCCCGAGGTTGGCTCCGTGGTGTGACGCCCGCCGCGGGAGCCACTGCCTAGCGTCGGATCCGTGGACGACAACGGAAACACGAAGAGCAGAAGAACCTTCGGGCGGCTGGCCGCCGTACTGACCGCGCTGGGCGTCGCCGTCGCCGGGCAGGCCGCGGCGACGGCCGAAGGCGCTGCCGCCTCAACGGGGCGGAAAGCGCTGGACGGGGTCTGGCGGGCCGACGGCTACAGCACGATCTTCAGGATCGACCAGGGGCAGCTCACCTCTTTCGACACAACGGCGATCAGTTGCCTTCAAGGGCTGCTCGCGGCGAAACAGACCGCGGAAACGCGCGACTCGGCGTCCTTCACCGCGGATAAGGGCTTCCGGCAGCTCACCATCCACGCGCAGGGGCCCGGCCGGGCGCGGCTGCGGTATCTGGGCGGCGCGGGAGCCATCGAACTGCGGAGACTCCCCGGCCTTCCCGGGACCTGCGCCACATCCACCCCCAGCGACCCGGTGAAGGTGTTCGACATCTTCTGGGCGACCTTCGCCGAGAACTACCCGTTCTTCGCCGCCAAGGGCATCGACTGGCAGGCCGTTCGGAACCGGTACCGACCCAGGGTCGGTCCCGGCACCGGGGAGGCGGAGCTGTTCGCCGTACTGCGGGACATTCTCAAGGAGCTCGGCGACGCGCACACCGCCCTCCTCGCGGGTGAGAACCAGTTCTCCAGACCACTGCGACCGCGCACCAGGCAGCTGGAGGGGGTACCGGCCTTCCTGGCCTTCAACAAACGGGTCCAGGAGTTCATCGAAAAGCACGACACCGGCAAGCCCCTGAAGACGTGGGGGCAGGGAGTGATCGGTTACGCCGATCTACCGGATGGGCTGGGTTACCTGCGGCTGGCCGCGTTCGACGGTTACGCCGCAGGCGGGTTCACCCGCAATTCGGCTGAGCTGAACCGTGCACTCGATGAGATCTTCACCAGGGCGCGCACCTCGGGTCCCAACAGGTTGCGCGGCCTCATCCTCGATGTCCGGGTCAACCTGGGCGGCTACGACGCGCTCGGCCTGCAACTCGCCTCCAGGCTCACCGGCAAGCCCTACCCGGCCTACGCCAAACAGGCCCTCAACGTTCCGGGCGACCCGCCCGGGTTCACCCGGGCCCAGCGGCTGCGGGTACGGCCGGCCACCGCACCGACGTACACGGGTCCCATCGCTCTGCTCACCAGCAGCCTGACCATCAGCGCGGGAGAGACCTTCACCCAGGCCATGATGGAGCGCACTCCCAGGCCCGAGCGGATCGGAGAGAATACCCAGGGGGCCTTCTCCGACTTCCTGTGGCGGACGCTGCCCAACGGGTGGAGTTTCGCGCTGCCCAACGAGCGCTTCCTGACCAGGACCGGGACCGCCTTCGATGTGACCGGTATCCCGCCGCACCTCACCACTCCCGGCGTCTTCAGCGACAAGGAACTGAACGGCGGCCATGACGCCGCCTTCGATAAAGCCCTCTCCTACCTCCGGCACCAAGGCCGGGCCCACCTTCGCCCCGGACAGATCCGCCACCCGGCTCGAACGGTCCGCTAACGATCGTCGTCCCAGCAACCCCAGATGAATCCAGCGCGCTTCGGGGCACTCCAACGCCGTCCGAGGACACAGCCTGGCGGCCGGGACATGGGTTTCAGGAGGGCCGACATGTGATTTGACGGTCGTTTCGTGGGCGACGGCAGGAGCCGGGAAGCAGTCGGCGGGGCCGCCATTCACGCGCAAGTGAGCAACAAGCGGCGGTTGGGAGCCTGGCCTGGTTTCAGGTGTTTCCGAAGGAGGACCCGTGCGCTTACGAAGATCGCTCCTGGCCGCCACGATCGCGCTGCTCGCTCTGATCTGCGTGCCCGCCCTGCCGGCCCAGGCGTACCCGGTACAGGGCGACCTGCCCTGGTCAGTGCTGCTGTGCAAGTTCGCCGACCGTCCGGAGGAGCCCAAACCTCCGCAGTTCTTCCGGGAGCTGTTCACCGACGAGGGCAAGGGCCTCGGCGGGTTCGCCGACTACCTGGCCGACCAGTCGGGCGGCCGGACGAGCGTGGCGGGAACGGTGGTGAAGGGCTGGTACACGATGCCCTTCACACTGGAGCAGGCCAGGACCAAGAGCCGGTGGCAGAGAATCGAGGACTGCGTGCAGACGGCCGCCGCCGCCGGCTACACCGTTCCGTCCAATCACTGGACCGCCGTCATGATCAACGCCCCGGTGGACTCCGGCAGCTGGGGAAAGCGGGTGCTGCTGGACCCGCTCGCCTGGAACCTCGGCTTCGCCACCCACGAGGTGCTGCACGGCTACGACAGGGACCACTCCTTCTCCGACGACCCCACTTTCCGTCTGGTCGACTGGGCACAGATCGGCGAGTACGACGACCAGTGGGACATCATGAGCGCCATGCACATCCACAGGTACGAGACGGAGAGGTTCGGGACCAGCGCGGTCGGCCTCAACGGTCCCACCCGTGACGAGATGGGCTGGCTGGAGCCGCACCGGATCGTCACGCTCGGCGCGGACGGTGTGGCGAGCCGGACCGTGCGCCTCGTATCGCTGGACCAACCCAGCAAGATCGGCACGCAGATGGTACGCGTCCCGTTCGACGTAGCCGACCCGTTCCACTACTACACGGTGGAGTTCCGCAAGAAGACCGGCCAGAGCGCCGGCATCCCCGCCGACATCGTGCTCCTGCACGAGGTCAAGAACGGCGTGTCGTACCTGCTGAAGGACCGGATAACGCGCAATCCCGTGACCTCGCTGAACACCAACGGGGTCAGCGTCTCGATCGACTCCGTGGGGCAGGACGAGGCGGTCGTCACGGTCAGCACCGGTATCACGCAGAAGTGCCTGGACGGCTACGTCCACCGCAAGGCGACGCACGACGACCTGGTGTGCGTGACACCGGCCGTCTATGAGCAGACCCAGGCCGACACCGCGGACGCCTCCAACTGGGAGGAGAACGGCAAGTGCATCCTCTCGTACACGCGGCGACTGGCCACGCCGTCTGACAAAGTGTGCGTGCCCTCCAGCACGCGCCGTCAGGTGGTCTCCGACAACGCCACCGCCGCCTCGCGGATCAACCCGGCCAGGCTCGTCCTGGGGCCCAACGCCTGCAAACCGGGCTACGTCTGGCGGGGAGCCGACAGCTTCGACCAGGTCTGCGTCACCCAGGAGATCCGCGACCAGGTGATCGCCGACAACATGATGGGGGCCGGTCGCTGGACGGACCCGTACGGGTCGCGCACCTGCATCCAGGGCTACGTCTGGCGTGAGGCGTTCGCCGACGACAACATCTGCGTGACACCCGACCGGCGCGAACGCGCCCTGCGTGACACGCACACCTCCTGGGAGCGGGTCCTGCGCCCAGCGGGCTAACCCGGCAAGCCGACCAGGTGTGGTTCGACGCCGGACACCATGACGACCAGTTCGGCATTCAGCCAATGGTCATGGGATGCCGCCGCAGCGAGAATGGGCCGGGAACGGCTTTCCATTCCCCGCGGTGCCCCCTGTCTCAAATGGGGCACCCTGGGATGAAGTTTTTAGAGGGCGTCCGGTGTTCGGGCTCCTGCTGCGTTCGGCGCGTCAGGCGGTCAGCACGGATTCGATGAGCGGACAGGTCGCCGGGGTACGGCCACTGCTCAGCTTCGGTGTACCGTCCGGCGCGTCGGCCGCCCAGACCTGTTGGGGCATCTGGTACTGAGGCCGGCGCGGGGGAGTACGGGTGCCGATGCTTACCTTCATGTTGACCGGCACCGTACTGGTCGTGGTGCGTGTGCCTGCCACCGGGGCGGCACTGCTGCCCACCGCCTGAACCGTCGGGGCGGTCGATCGCCCACCCGGCTTTACTGAACCTGAAAGCTCGACGTGACACACGAGCATGCCTCTGAACTGCAGCGACAGGAAGTCTCCAGGTAGCGCCCGCCTTTGATCGTGTCAGTACAGCGGCATCGGCGACTGGCTCATGTGATGGGGCCCTGCTCGTGTACCGCATTCAGCGGTGTTCACCCGAATACCTTCCGATCCGTATAAAGCAGCGAAAACGATCCTCGTGAGGATCTGGAAGAGGTTTCGCCACCTCGTTTTTCGTAAATATCTTGATCTTGTATGGTTCGACGCGCCAGATCAGCGTATTACGGCGACACGAAGACGGTGTGACTGTATGCGCATGCGTCGGAACAGTACGCCAAGATTGCCCTGCCTTTTGAAAGGCGTAGAGGGAATTCAGAAAGGGAGACATGGAGTTTCGCGTACTCGGACCGGTGGGGATCTGGCGTGACGAGCGATTCGTGTCAATCGTCGGGCAGAAACAGCGGACCCTGCTGGCAGTCCTGGTGCTGAACGCGAACCGCGTGGTCTCACATGATCGACTGCTGGTCGCGCTGTGGGGAAGTGCCGTCCCCGCCTCCGGACGGCGGCTACTCCACAACCATCTGTGGTCCCTGCGCCGTCTACTGGGTGATATCGCCGCTCTCGCGAGCTCACCCACGGGGTACGCGTTACAGATCCCCGCCGGTTCCTCAGACCTTGACGTCTTCGACACCAAAGTGGAACAGGCTCGGACAGCCTTGTCCGCAGGTGATGCCGTACAGGCGGCGGAGCGGTTCCGCGAGGCCCTGTCGCTCTGGCGTGGTCCTGCGCTCGCCGGTACTCACCCCGAGTTCCAGCTGACCGAAGGTCCTGGATTGGAAGAACGGCGGATCGTCACTCTCACCGAGCGAATCGACGTCGATCTCGCCCTGGGCGGGAACTCGGAACTCATCGCCGAGCTGAGGCGATTCGTTGCCGAGAATCCACTGCATGAAAAATTCCGCGGCCAGTTGATGCTCGCCCTCTACCGTGCGGGGCGGGCAGCGGAAGCGTTGAAGGAATACAGGCTCGCGCATCGGTACTTCCGGAACGAGTTGGGGCTGGAGCCGGGAGAGGACCTGGCCGGCCTTCATCAGGCGATTCTCTCGGCTGATCCGTCACTCGATCCGGAGCCAAGGCATCTCGAAACGTCTGCCGCTCCACGCTCGCTGCCGATTCCCCGCCAGTTGCCCTCCGACATCGCCCGCTTCACCGGTAGGAAGGACGATCTGCGGCAACTGGACCTGATGCTGTCCACGGGCGAAGGCGGTATCCCGGCGATGGTGATCACCTCCATCGCCGGTACGGCGGGAATCGGGAAGACCGCGCTCGCGACACACTGGGGACACCGGGTGGCCGGACTGTTTCCCGACGGGCAGTTGTACGTGAACCTTCGCGGCTATTCACCGGGGCAGCCCGTAGCGGCGGCACAGGCACTGCATCGCCTCCTGCGTGGGCTGGGCGTGGCGGCGGAGGAGATTCCGCAGGAGGCGGACGAGCGAGAGACCCTCTACAGGTCGCTCCTGGCCAACCGGCGGGTCCTCATCGTTCTCGACAACGCGGCGAGTCCCGACCAGGTCCGTCCGCTGCTCCCCGGCTCACCGTCATGCAAGGTGGTCATCACCAGCCGGGACTCCTTGCGAGGGCTCTGGGTCACCCACGATGTTCGCGGTATGACTCTCGGCGTCCTCTCGGCCGATGAGGCGAGGGACCTGCTCGTCGCCATCCTGGGAACCGAGCGAACCCGCGGAGAAGCCGAGGCCCTGTCACAACTGGCCCGGCTCTGCGGTCACCTGCCCCTGGCGCTCCGCCTGGCCGCTGCTCACCTCGCAGGCCAGCCGAGCCTGTCCATCGACGACATGGCGGCAAGGCTCCGGGATGAGAACCCACTGGTCGTCCTGGACATGGGAGAGGATCCACACACCGGGGTCCGCGCCGCTTTCGAGCTTTCCTACCGAGCGTTACCCGAAATCGCTCGGCGGGTCTTTCGGCTGATGGGCTTCCATCCCGGACCCGACATCGGCGTCGACGCCGTTCTGGTCCTGGCGGGTCTGCCTTCCAGCGAGGGGCGAGCGGCGATCGACAGGCTTGTCGCAGCCCACCTGATCCAGCGAGGGGACGGGGGACGGTTGGCGATGCACGATCTGGTGCGTGTCTACGCGCGCGACCGCAGCGATCAGCACGACCCGGCCACTGATCGCCGCAACGCGTTGTCACGTCTGTTCGAGTGGTACCTGCACACGGCCGACGAGGCTATGAACTCCATCGATCCCGGGCGGCTTACCATGCTGCACGACGTTTCCCCCGAGGCTCGTGTAGGCAAGAAGTTCACCCAATCCGATGACGCCTCGGAATGGCTGGAAGCCGAATATCAGTCACTGGTGGCCGTCATCGGTCACTGCTCATCGTATGGATGGCCTGTCCATGCTTGGAAAATGGCGCGTACCCTGTCGCGCTTCTTCTATTTTCAAGATCGTATAGAGGATTGGGTACTCAGCCACGAGCAGGCTCTGACCGCGGCCCGGACACTCGGGGACCGGCGGGCGGAAGCCGAGGTGCTGGGCTCGTTGGCGTACGCCAACGTGTTCGCCGGAAACCATGAGAAGTATCTGAATCTGCAGTGGCGTGTCCTGGAGTTGTGCCAGGCCGCAGGGAATCGCAAGGGTGAAGCGAAGGCTCTCTGTGACGTTGGTTATGGCCTGCTCCGCATCGGCCGATTACCTCAGGCCATCGAAGCCTGCCTGCGGTCCCTGGAAGTCGAGAAGGCGACCGGTGCCCGGCCCAGCGCAACTGGGGGGCTCTACCGCCTGGCAATAGCGTACAAGCAGGTGGGGAGGCTGGAAGAGGCACTTGGTTGTCTGCGTGAATGCCTGCTCCATGTGCGGGAGGAAGGAGATCGCCGCAACGAGAACGAGGGATACATTCTCATCCATCTGGGTGAGGTCCAGAATGGGCTCAGCCACGCGGAGGACGCGTTGAGGTCCCATCTGGAGGCTCTCGGAATTGGCCGGCAGGCTGGGAACTCCCGTCTTGAGGCGGACGCTCTCAACAACCTCGGCCGAGGGTATCGGCGACTGGGCCGCCACCTGGAGGCCGTCGAACATCACGAGAAAGCCCTCGTGCGGGCAAGAGAGCTGCGTAACCGGGAGCTCGAATGCGAGGTTCTCATTGCCCTGGGACGCACTTTTCTTGTGATGGGAAACCACGGCGACGCCCTGGATAACCATCAGGCCGCCTTGAAGTTGTCCGTGGACATCAAGTACGTCTACTTCGAAGGTCACGCGCACAAAGGCCTTGCCGAGGTGCTGGACGGTCTGGGGCGAGAAGAGGAGGCGAGGGTTCACCGGAAGGAGGCCCTCACCCTCTTCGCGCGAATGGGGATTCCCCAAGTCGCGGTCATCGAACGATCGGCGGTTCTTTGAGATGGCGGCCCGGTCGTGAGTCGCTAGGTTGACGGATTCGGTACCGCGATATCAGACACAGGCCTGGAGTGCGCGGGTCGCGGCGGTCCGGTTTACCAAGATCGCGACAATATGACAGACAAGATCAACAGTGCTGTCCAGCATGCTTGCGGTGATCATCTCTGGCCGGTTCTTCCTTTGTCGCGCCCGGCCGTACTGTCCTCCCAAAACTGGAGGTATCGGTGGGATCTTCCCTACCACGCCGCCCATTCACGCCGCCCAGGCGGCGTGGATCATCCAAACGAACTCCTTTCACCGTCGTGACCGTGTCGACCCTGGCAGCCTCACTTCTGGTAGCGGGTGGCACCCTGCCCGCCCAGGCTGACCCGAAACCGAACGCCGTGCCCGCCGCGCCCGTCGCGCCCGTCGCGACGCCCTTCCCGCGCCCTGAGGATCCGGACGCCGCGCTCCGGGCCGGTATCGAGGAGGCCAGAAAGCAGAACAAGCCCGTCGAGGTGGAGGCCGCCGGTACCGAGAAGTCCAGATCATGGGCGAATCCCGACGGCACCATCACCATGCAGTCCTACGCGGGCCCGGCCAGGGTCAAGCAGGCCGACGGGTCCTGGGCGTGGATCGACACGACCCTGCTGGAACGCGACGGCGTCCTCAAGCCCAAGGTCGGCAGGGCCGACATCGCCTTCTCGCAGGGAGGCGACGGCAAGGCGTTCGCGTCCATGGAACGTGAGGAGAAGGGACAGCGGTTCGCGCTGGACTGGCCGACCTCCCTTCCCCGTCCGGAGGTGACCGGCAACGTCGCGCGCTATGTCGACGCGGCCGGCACTGGCGCGGATCTGGTGCTCACCGCCCTGCCCACGGGCTTCCGCCACGACGTGGTGTTGCGCGAGAAGCCGAAGGGCGACGTGGAGTTCCGCATTCCGGTGCGGACCGAGGACCTGAAGCTCACGGAGTCCAAGGATGGCCGACTGAGGCTGACCGATGCCAAGGGCAAGGCGGTGGCCGAGGCGCCGGCGCCGATCATGTACGACAGCACGGAACCGGACACCACCGGTAAGGGACTTCACAGGTCTGGTGCGATCGACACCCGAGTGGTCACCGAGAACGGTGAATCGGTGCTCGTTCTTAAACCCGACGCGGCCTTCCTGTCGGACCCGGCCACCGTCTACCCGGTCGTGGTGGACCCCACCACGACGCTCACCCTTCAGACCGACACGTTTCTCCACTCCAACTACACGGGCTACGACCAGCCTGGCAGCACCTCGCTGAAAGTCGGTGGTGAGACCTGGCGTCCCAGCGGCAGCACGGCGACCGTCATCGACTACAACCGATCCCTGCTCAAATTCGACACCACGTCCCTGGTCGGCAGGGCGATCGCCAGTGCCCAGTTGGAACTGTGGGCGCCCGGCGGTTCGCGGTGCGACGTCTACGGCGGTGGCCTGAAGGTTTCGCGCCTCGGCGGTGCGTGGACGGCCGGCCAGGTCACTTGGGCCAACCAGCCCAGCATGGTGGAGAGCGGATCCCAGCTCCAACTCTGTCCGGCGTACGCCGATGGTGTCTACCCCAGGACGTTCACTTGGGCGATCAAGGACATCGTCAGCAGTTGGGCGGGTGGCACCTCCAACCACGGCTTGCAGGTCCGCATTGCGAACGAATCGATGACCTGGGGACAGAACGGCGCGATCGAGTTCCACTCAGCTGAGAAAACCGGGACCGATGCTCGCCCGCCGAAGCTGACCGTTGACTACATGCTGCCGCCTGAGATCCCCACGGTCACGGCGGAGTCCATCGACTCCACGGACGGCAACGACGCGATCACGCGCAGCACCAGTGTCAAGGTCGGTTTCAAGTCCAGCGTCGCCGAGGCCACCAACCTCGACTACACCGTGACAGTCAACGACTCCACCATGGGCACCCCGCCGGCGATCCCGACGGGCGAGACCGCGTACTGGAAGTTCGACGAGGCCTCCGGCACGACGGCGACGGACTCGTCCGGCGGGGGATTCCCCGCGACCCTCAAGGGCGCCGCGAGCCGTGACACCGGTCAGCTCGGCAAGGCACTGAAACTGGTCAACGACCAGTTCACCGATCCCAACGACGCCTACGCCGTCACCACCAAACCGGTCCTGAACACCAACCAGAGCTTCTCGGTCAGCGCCTGGGCACGCCTCGACGGCAGCACTGGCGATCACACCGTCGTCAGCCAACTCGGTAACACCCAGTCCGGATTCGAGCTCGTCTACAGCGAGTACCAGCAAAAGTGGTGGTTCGCCATGCCCACCGCCGACGTCACCCCCACCACCAAGGTGGTTCTCGCCTCCGACAGGCCCGCCCAGATCAATACCTGGACCCACCTGGTCGCGGTCTACGACGCCACCGCGCAGAAACTACGCCTGTACGTGGACGGGCGGCTGGCGGGGGAGAAGGCCCACACCAGCACGTGGAACGCCCGGAGTAACTTCCAGATCGGGCGCACCAAGGTGGACGGTACCTTCTCCGACTACCTCAACGGCGCCATCGACGACGTCCACGTCTACAGCCGTGTCCTGACCGACTCCGACGTCCGAGCCCTGCACGGCTCACCCACCGCCACCACCCACAACGGCATTCCCTCCGGCCAGGTCATCGACAAGATCTTCGCCCTCGACAACCCCGCCAGCTTCAAATTCGTGGTGAAAGCCTGCCGCAGCGGCGTCACCCCGCCTTCCTGCAACGAGAGCCCGGCCTACCGCATCACCAGCGACGCCCCGATGCTGCCCACCGACACCGAGACCGGCATGGCCGACCCGACGCGGCCGATTCTGTCGGGCATGGTTAACCGCCCCTCGGGTGGTCCGGTCACCGCCAAGTACTTCCTCTACAACAGCAGCGGTGCCCCCGTCGGCTCCAGCCCGCTCGGCGAGCGTAACGTCAACGGCGGCGAACGGGCCTCTTTCCAGCTCCCCGAGAACACCGTCCAGGCGGGTGGGACCTACACCTGGCAGATGCAGGCATGCGCCTTGGAGATCTGCACCGCCAAGACCGCCCCGGTCAGCTTCACCACCCCGGGCACCCCACCGGACCCCCCGACCGAAACCGTCAACCACCTGACCCTGCTCAAGGACAACTTCGTCTTCAAAACGGCGAAGGTCGATCCCACCGCCTGCGATGGTTCGCCTTGTATGGTGACCGACTCGACCACCATGCAGATCGGCGGCAGCGGCACCGACAAGACGGTAGCGGTGATCGGGTTCAAGCTCGACGAACTCCCCGATGGCGCGGGTGTGTCGGAAGGCATCCTCAAACTCGGCACCCCGACCTGTCCGGCCGGGACCTGCCCGGCGGACGCGATCATCACGGCCACCCCATTGAAGAGCCAGGTCACCGGTGAGACCAAGGGGCCGGATCTGGCGGGTGACGCAGACACCAGCACCACGCCTTACTCCCTGCCGTTGAGTGGTCCGCAGGCGGACATTGCCGGCAGTGAGTATCAGTGGCTGATGCTCACCTCCAACAAGGACGAGGTCATCACCTTTGGCGATACGGCTGCGGCCGAGCAGTCTTCACTGGCGCTCACTTACCTTCCGGCGGGGCCGCCGAGCAAGGTACTCAACCTCACCACCCAGGGAGGTGACGCCAGTGCGATTGCAAGTTGGGGGTTGCCTGAGAGCAACGGTGGCATCGCCATGCTGGAGGGTTACGACGTTGAGGTGACCGACGGTGGTGGCGCCGTCGTCAAGACCCTCGACGTCAAGGACCCATGGGTAGCCATTACCGGACTGGCGAACGAAACTACCTACACCGTGCGAGTGCGGGCCAAGACCGCGTTCGGTGTCGGAGGCTGGGAGACGGCCTCGGTTACGACGAAGGCTGTCCCACCGCCACCCGTGCGGGGCGGAAGCGGAGGCGCGACGTGCGTCCCGTTCTTGGATTCCCGCTCCACGAGCTCAACTGCGAACGCGGAGTCAGGAGCTCAGGCTTACATCGACAGGGTGAAAGCGTATTACCAGGCTCAGGACGCTGTTCTCGAAGGCCGAGCCAATACCATCTGGGATGCACCAGGGGTGACCGCTGATGCACCCAGCACAGCCAAGCTATCTCTGCTCAACGCGGAGTTGGTACATGCGAAAACCGCCATGGATGAGACCGGCACCGTTCAGTCGGGCTCTGTTGTGGAGATCCCAAGCGCTGTCGTCCAGGCGTTGCCCGATGGCACGGTACGAGTGACTGCGGAGGTCAAGCGCAGCTGGATTGAACAGACCTCGACTATGTCGGCACCGGCGAAGGCAGTCAGGTCGGCTGCGGGTACTCCTGGCCAAGTCGAGCCGAGCGAAGCCATAATCGACATCTTCGTTTTCGACCGTTGCGGTGGTACGACAATCATCCAAGTGCCGCTCGAAGTCGAGCAGGACTCGACAGACTTCTATTACGATGAAGAATGGGAAGCGTACCTCTCGACAGGTCTTATCCCAGGCGAGACCGTTCCGCTGGCTACTACTCAATCACAGACGAAGGTGGATGCTGCCAACGCCGTATCGGGTGAGTGTGACGCCAACCCGGAAGATGGAAACCATGGCAAGGATGGCTCATGGGTCAAGGAGAAGCCTGGATATAGTCAATACAAGCTTCTAAAAAAGCAGAGGCATCCCACCACAAGGATCTTATGGAAGGGCTGGCAGCTCCACGCTGAGGCGCGTTCTATCTGGTGCCACCCGAATGGTGAGGATTACTCATCCCTTACCACGGAGACCTGGAGGATCCCAAGATTTATTAACTATGTTCGGGTCTACACGATCGGTCCGTGGAAACTCAGGACAAATGATGAACTTGCCGAGTACAAATATATCCTTAATAATCTCGTTATTAAATCTGCCGGAGAGGCTTGCTTTAATATAGAGAAAGATGGTATCACGGCTGGAATTAGTGTCGCGATTGACACGGATAAGGTGGGGACTGCAGGAGTTCACTTAGAAGTAAACGGATCTGTCGAAACAACCTGTAAGCCCTACGAAAAGGTAGGTCCTATAAAGCCAACTAATCCCAACCCGGACGATATATTCCGCCTCAAAGCAGTCTGGACGAAGAAGACATCAAAGGCCGAGTGCTTCGAGGGTCCTACGAGCCGGTGTGAGTTGATCGGCTATCAGCATCGCTTCGAGCCAGAGGTTACGTTTTGCCACCATGTCACCGCGAGGGTCGCCGATTGCTCCGAATGGATTCCTGATCCCTATTACAGTTGGTGGCACGACTTCCTGGGCCGAAAGAATGGAAGCGGCTAGAGCAGGCTGATCGTTAGATGATGGGCGGGGTCGCGAGTAGAGTCACTCGCGGCCCCTTGGGGCCTGAATTCCCTTACGCGTGCAAGGACTAGCTGAGAGAGATTTTGAATGGCTCCTGTGGGAAGACGTAAAACTTTGCTGATTCTGGCTGTAGTAAGGAATACATTCCTTATTTTGGGAACACTCCTGACCCTCGCTGGAGTGGGCCTTATACTCTTCGACCCTCCTTCCTTCTATTGGAGTTCGCGCATGGCGTCCACTCCCGATTCACTTGTCTTGATTGCTCTGAGTAAGCCCTTTAGTCTTGTGCTCGGCGGGTTGGGTATGATGCTCGGTAGTATCGCAGCAGCTATCGGGTGTCTATCTATAATTAATTCCGCGACGCAAGCCAATCCGGCCGTGAATCAATAGGTTCTTAGGGGTGTTTTTTAAGTCTCTTGCGCATATAAGCCGAGTGGCCGGAGGGTGAGATTCTCTCCGGCTGCCTGGTCGCTTAGAGGGCGATCCCGGGTTGGCATATAAATTATAGGGGCGGGGAAAATTTTGGCGCACGATAAGAAATCAAGGGCAGAGCAGCTCGCGCACTGGTTTCGTTGTGCGTGGCCTTCCGCCACAGGTGGCGCGGCTGGTAGACCATCCGCAGGTACGCTCAGTGAAGATCGTGGATATCGCTATGAGCGACTGATCGATCTCACCACGCAACGGAGTACTGACCTGTCGAAGAGATATGTCCTCATGGATCGAACACCGTCGCCGGGAAGCCGTGCGCCACAGAAAAAGCGGCACCCGGCCGCTGGAGCAGTCGGGTGCGTATGGTATTCAGGCGAGAAAGGAAGGCCAGCGGCTGCAGTAGGTCGTGCTCGCCTGTGAACTGCAGGCCTACCTGCACTGACGCAATGCACACGCTGACCACTCCGTTGTTCTTGTCGCGCAACGCCTGCACACGTATTGGACAGTAACAACGCCGAGGCCGACCCGAACCGTGGACAACATGACCAAATCCGGTAAACGCTTGCGATCACCACGCTAGCCTGAGGGGCCTAGATTGGAGCGAATGCGATGTCGATGTTGAAGAGGGATCTGCTTCCTCTCGTCCTCGGTGTGTCGAAGCTCGGGGTCCGGCGGCCTCCGCGACGCGGGGAGGTTGTGCCGATCGCCCGGTGGCGGGACGTAGAGGTTGGACTGGGGGCTGTCCTGTGCCTGCGCCACAGGAATGACGGGATGCTGGCGTCCGAACTCTTGGTGGCCGCCAAAGACCGGACGGCTGGTTGGACTTCCCTGGACGTCGATTCGGGTTCGGCGGGTTACCCCGACGTCTTTTCCGGAAATCTTGCGGCTTCGGAAGAGGTCGTGAATATCGGGTCCTCTGAAATGTGGATCTCCGAGCCTGATCTGAATGGTGGTGAAGGGGCTCCGCTCCGTCTCTTTGAGGTTGCCGTCGGGGAGTCGATTGAGAAGATCACATGCTCTGTGGACGGCAGGGTCGTCGAGCAGGAGATATCTCCGCTTCGAATTGCTTTGATCGGTGTATGGTCAGACCAGCCGGCCACCTTCCATACCTACAGCAGGGGAGGCGTGCGGTGCGAGCTTCCGGTGAGGGTTTCATTCTTCGAATGACTCGTGGTATTCACCGAGGAGCGAGTCGGCCCCGAAGGGTACGACCCGTCCGGGCTGCCGTTCCCGAGTGCATTTCGACAGGCGGCGTCGGGGATTTCCTGCCTCATCTGGCGGACGTGGTGGAGCGGGCAGATCCTGCTGCGGAGCTGGAGAGCACATCACAAGATCAGCGACAGAGCCGAACCTTCCTCACACCTGTCGAGTCAAAGCCGGCATGAACAAGATTCAGAAGCTTGCCCTCTTGACCGCACTGCCCGTCGCCGCGGCTCTGATGGCGCTCCCCGCCCAGGCCGCGGAGCGCCCCGCCTGCCCGGTCCCGACCAAGGCGGAGGCGAAGCGGTCCTTTGACAGCAAGACCGACAATCCGCCCAGGGGCGTCACCGCCATCAAGGGGGTCCGCGTCAACCACATCCCGAAGGGCTTCACGTACGGCCAGGTCGTCGTCAACAAGCACGATGGCATCACCGAGTACGGCTACCAGTGGAGTGACGACCGCTCCGACACGGATCCCCGGCAGCGGTCGCTGTGGGTCAGGGTGGTGTGCTGGCCGAAGGCGAGCGAGCCGGCGCAGCTCAAGAACGCACCGTTCGGCATCGGAACGTTCTCCGGTGACACGAAGACCGTGAAGATCGGCGGCCGTCAGGTACTCACCCAGGTGGGTGACGGTGCGCTGGGCCACGGCCGGTATGCGGGCTGGGTCGAGCGCGAGGGCGTCGTCGTCACCGTGATGGCCAGCCGGCCCCTCGTACCCGAGCTGGCGAAGATCATCAAGGGCATCAAGCTCTGAGCCGGCCGACCCCGCCTAATGCGACGTTCCTCACCGGAAGTACAGATCCACCCCGGTCCTGGCATCAGGAAGGCAGGGCCGACGATCCCGGCTTCCCCGCAGCGCGTTCGCAACCTCCGATGAGGAACGGAGCACTAAGGCTGTTGCTTCCATGATCACCTCGTGCCGGTCATGATCAGGATCGAGAATTAAGTACCTGCGGTGTGTGGAGGGAACGTGATGTACCCCGAACCCGGGGCGATTCACAGTCGGCCACTGTGCGGCGGCGGCGCTCATCCCGAACACGCACACCTCACCCATCCGGTGAAGTGCCGGCGCAGGAAGAAGCCGGTCTCCGCCCGCGTGTCGCCCTTGTCAGCGCGGGAGCCCGGCACCCCGGATGACCGCCGTCAGCAGACCCTTGACCTCGGTGGCGTCGTAGGCATCTCGATCAAAGGGGCCGAGTAGTACGGGTCCGTCGCTGGGATCGTCAGGGAGGCGACCGTGGCTTCCGCGCACCGGGGCCGGATCGAGCGGCACCACCGGCATCGTGTAGCGGAAGCCGAGCCGCTTGCGGGCCAGCGCCAGGCCCGCGCGGACTTTCACGAGCGGGTCGGCGGGATCCATGAACAGCTCGGCGGGGTCGTAGCCAGGTTTGCGGTGGATGTCCACGAGCCGGGCGAAGTCGGGCGCCCGGTCGTCGGAGAACCAGTAGTAGTAGGTGAACCACGCGTGCGGCTCGGCGACCGCGACGAGCTCGCCCGCGCGCTCGTGGTCAAGCCCGTACTTGGCCTTCCCCGCCTGGTCGAGGACCTCGTCCACGCCGGCCAGGTCGGCGATCACGTCGCGGGCCCGGCGCAGGTCGGCGGGGTCGCGCACGTACACGTGGGCGATCTGGTGGTCGGCCACCGCGAAGGCGCGCGACGTCCACGGGTCGAGGTACTCCATTCCCGCCTGGGTGTGGACCTCAAGCAGCCCGGCCGAGCGCAGCGCCCGGTTGATGTCGACGGGCGTCGTGGCGTTGGTGATGCCGTACTCCGACAGCACCACCACTGTGGCGTCCTCGGCCAGGAGCGGAGCCAGGGCGGCGTCCACCGCCTGGGCCGCCCTGACGGCCTCCGGCCCGTCCGGGCCGTACCGCTGCAGGTCGTAGTCGAGGTGCGGGACGTAGACCATGAGCAGGTCGGGCCGCTCCTCGTGCAGGATGTGGCGGGCCGCGGCCACGATCCACCGGGAGGAGGCGATGCCGGCGTTCGGTCCCCAGTAGCTGAACAGGGGGAACGGGCCGAAGCGGCTTTCGAGGTCGTCATGCAGTGAGGGTGGCCGGGTGTAGCAGTCGGGTGACTTGCGGCCGTCGGCGTGATAGATCGGGCGCGGTGTGACGAGCAGGTCGCTGGCGGCTCCCATGGCGTACCACCAGCAGACGTTGGCGGTGCGCAGGCTGGGCACGGCGTCCCAGAGTTGGCCGCCCTGGATGAGCGCGTTGTGCTGGCGCCAGAGGAGCACCTCGCCGAGGTCTCTGAAGTACCAGCCGTTGCCGACGATGCCGTGGTCGCGCGGCATGGCGCCGGTCAGCAGGGTGGCCTGCATGGAGCAGGTGACGGCGGGCAGGACGGGCCGCAGCGCCGCGGCTGCGCCGACCTTCGCGACGCCCGGCATGTGGGCCAGCAGCCGTGGGGTCAGGCCCACCACGTTGATCACAACCAAGGGCGGCATCACAGCTCCTTGAGTCCGAGTACGGCCAGTTCCCGGCGCGTCCAGTCGAGTTCGGCGGCGATGCCCTCGGCGAGGTCCACCGGCGCTGCGGGCAGTACGTTCCAGGTGTAGGTCTCCACCTCGACGTGCCGGGTCAGAGGGGAGCCGCCGCCGAGCAGGGCGCGCAGCAGCTCCTTGAGGTAGGGCGCGGTGGTGGTGAGGGGCGGCGGCGGTGTGATGTGCAGCGGCATGTGGAAGTGCACCCGCCAGGTCTCCTCGGTGGGCAGGGCGCCGGCCAGGGCCGCGTCCAGGTCGTCCACGGCTCCGGACGCCGCACGGGTCTGGTGGAGGAAGCGGTTCTCGTCGAACGCGGCCAGTACCGCCTGGCTGCCCGGTGGCGACTCCAGCGCGCAGGACGCCTGGAATTTCACGATCGGAAGCCTCAGTTCTGCGGCGTTCGCGGCCGGTTCGAAGCCCACTGCCAGGTGGCAGGCGTCCAGGCAGACGCCGAGGTGGTCGCGGTCCACGTCTCGCAGCAGCCACGCCGCCTGTGCGGTGGTCTCCACGATGCAGCCGGGTTCGGGTTCGAACCCCAGCCGGATCAGCTTGCCGGTACGGTCGGCGAGCACGCGCAGCCCCTCCGCTACGGCGTCCACGTTCGCCATGGCCGTCGCAGCGCTGTCCGCCGTCCACTCGGTGCGCCAGGTGAGGGGGAGGGTCGAGATCGTGCCCTCGGTGACGTCGTCCGGCAGCAGGCGGGCAAGGATCTCTGCCAGATCGAGCGTGTAACGCACCCGCTCGCGCGATGTCCAGTCCGGGAAGTAGACCCGGTATTTCACGACCTCGTGGTGAAAGCCGCGATAGGGGAAGCCGTTGAGCGTCACCACCTCCAGCCCGAGCCGGCTGAGCAGGGCGCGGAGCCGTACGAGCTCGGCGGCGTCGGTGATCAGCGACCGCGCCGCCTCATGGGGCAGCCACAGCCCGATCCCGAGCCGATCGACGCCGAGCAGGTCCCGCACCCGCGCGGCGAAGCCGGTGAGTTGCGCGTGGATGCCGGGCAGGTCCTCGGCGGGGTGGACGTTGGTGCAGTAGGCGAGGTGGACGGTCGAGCCGTCGGGATGCCGGAAGCGCATGCGTTTCAGCCCCGCCTGATCGTGTTGCCCGCGAAGTCCGGCTCGGCAGAGCGCGCATCAGGAATGTGGGCCGGCTCGCCGGATGCCGCGCCGATATCGAGCCGCCCGCTCTGCCTGTAGAAGGCGACGGGGTTGCGCCACAGGACCTGGTCCACGTCGTCCGCGGTGAACCCGGCCGCGAGCATGGCGTCGGCGACCTCGCGGGTCTTCAGCGGATCGCTGCGGCCCCAGTCGGCGGCCGAATTCACCAGCATCCGCGCCGTGCCGTACTCCCTGAGGATCGCCACCATCCGGTGCGGGTCCATCTTGGTGTCGGGATAGATCGAGAATCCCATCCAGCAACCCGACTCCGCGACCAGGCCCACAGTCGGCTCGTTGAGGTGGTCGACGAGCACCCGCCCCGGCGCCGTCCCCGAGGCGCGGACGACGTCGAGCGTGCGCCGGGTGCCCGCTACCTTGTCGCGGTGCGGCGTGTGCACCAGGACGGGCAGGTCGCTGTCGGCCGCCATCGCGAGCTGGGCCTCGAAAGCGTGCTCCTCGGCCGGGGTCATCGAGTCGTAGCCGATCTCGCCGACCGCGACCACGGAGTCCTTGAGCAGATAGTTCGGCAGTTCGGCGAGCACGTCCGTGCACCGCGGGTCGTTCGCCTCCTTGGGGTTGAGCGCGAGCGCGCAGTGGTGCCGGATGCCGTACTGCGCGGCACGGTACGGTTCCCAGCCGAGGAGCCCGTCGAAGTAGTCGAGGAAGCTGCCGACGTTGGTGCGCGGCTGCCCCAGCCAGAAGGCGGGCTCGACCACCGCCCGCACCCCTGCGGCGCGCATCCGCTCGTAGTCGTCGGTGGTCCGGGACGTCATGTGAATGTGGGGGTCGAAGATTCGCATCAGAGCCTCTCCAGCACATCTCGGGGAACCGGTCGGCCCGCGGCCCGCCGCTCGGCGGCGTGATCCGCGAGCATTCTGGCGAGCTCGGTGTCGAAGCGTCGGTCGAGCCCCGCGACGGACGCGAGCGGGATCGACAGGAAGACGCACTTGAGCACGCCGTGACGGAAGGCGTGGTCGTCCAGCCATCGTGAGCCATAGGGGCCGAGCGCGGCGGCGACCAGCCTGGCGTCGTTGGTGCGCAGCGCGTCCTCGACCAGCGGAACGGCGGCCGCGCCGACCGCGAGTTCGGGCAGGGCGTCCAGGATCGCCAGCCGCTCGCCGGTGTCGCCGCGCCGGTAGAGCTCGCCGATCACGGCCGGGTTCCCGCGCAGCGCGGTCAGCAGCGCGTGTCGCGCGCCGGGTCCGCCGCGCCGCCCGGCCTGCGGGAACAGCAGCCGCGCCGACTCAGGGGCGGCCTTCACCTGCTGTACAGCCTGCGCCGTCCACTCCTGCTCGCTCATACGCCCTCCTCAGGAAGTCGATGGACCTGCGGGCCACCTCGGGGGCGGCGTGACCGTGCCGGGCGAGTTCGACCGCGACCAGGCCCCGGTAGCCGTCGAGCGCGGCGAGCACCGGTGGGAAGTCGATCTCACCCGCGCCGAACTCCAGGTGCTCGTGGACGCCCCGGCGCATGTCTTCGATCTGCACGTGCGCGAGGTACGGCAGTGCCCGCCGCACGCACTCGGGGACGTCATACGGTTCGAGGCACCGGCAGTGGCCGATGTCCAGGGTGAGCCCGAAACGGTGATGGCCGCCGAGCAGGCGGCGCAGCCGCTCGTACCCGGCGAGGTCCGCCACGAGCATCCCCGGCTCCGGCTCGAACCCCAGCGTGACCCCGACACGGTCGGCCTCGTCGAGCAGCCGTTCGCACCAGCGGACCAGTCGCGCCCATGCCTCCGCTTCGGGGACCTCGGCGGGTCGCACGCCGCTCCACAGATGCACCACGGGAGCGCCCAGGTCGGCGGCGATCCGCAGTGCCCTGCTCAGGAGATCGGCCCGCCGTGCCGCGCCGGCGTCGTCGTCCAGCAACGTCGGGTGGTGTTTGCGCCACGGATCCAGCGTGTAGCGCCCGCCGGTCTCGACGACCGCGCCGAGGCCGAGCGCATCGAGTCGCTTGGCGATCAGCGCCACCTCGTGCGCCGATCCGGCGGCGTAGGGGTCGAGATGGCCGTGGTCAAGGGTGATCGCCGCCCCGTTGTAGCCGAGGTCGGCCAGGATCGCGAGTGCCTCGGGAAGCCGGTGGTCGGAGAAGCCGTTCGTGCAGTAGGCCCAGTTCACGACGTCGCTATCCGGGCCGAGAGCCACTGGCCTGCGGGCATCGCCGCCAGCAGCGCGCAGGCCTGCGCGAGCCGGCCCCGTCCCGCGACGCCCGCCGCCTGGAGCGGGATCAGGCCGAGGATGCCGAGCCGTACGGCGTGCCGTACCTGGTCGGGGTCCGGACTGGCCCGCAGCCCGGCCTGCGCACCGGCGGTCAGGGCGGCATAGCCCACGAGCAGCGCGACCGCGGCGGCCCGGTCATGCGGTGCCGGAGCGTCGGCGCGGTGCGACGCGGGCACCGGGAAAGTGGCGTTCCCGGGACACGGCCCGTTCGGCGATGCCGGGTGACGGCCCCCTCCCAGGCAGCTCAGGGCAGCCAGCCCGGCCGCGGCCGCGCTCGCCGCCAGCGCACCGTTGATCGTTCCTCGGTGCGCCCCCTTCACCTCCGCGCGGCCCAACAGGCTGATCCCGTAGGTGTGCGCGCCGATCGCCAGGGCCATCAGCCCACCGGTCCCGGCGCGCTCGCCCGTGCCGAGCAGCACGTCGAGCGCTCGGCAGGCGGCCATGGCCGCGGGTCCCGCGGCCGTCCGCTTGAGCCCGAGGTCGTACGCCCACACGGCGCCCGCGAGCCGGCGCGAGGCGTCCGAGAAGCTGAAGAACGCGGCGAGGGTCGGCTCGGCCGTCACCCGGGTCTGGTATCCGGCCAGAATGTCCTTGACGAC
>NZ_JBEXUE010000140.1:0-21370 GCF_040614275.1 Streptosporangium sp. NPDC006013 | reverse complement strand
GGAGCCCGCGCCGTACGCGAGCCGCTGACCATGGAGGTTTCCCATGCCGAGAATTCCCCCGCATCCCCGAGCCGGCGCCGGAGTTCGTGGCCTTCTACCGCGCGCTGATGGCCGCCCCGCCGCCGCAGGACCGGCGCGCGCTGATCGACGGCATGATCGCCGAGCAGCGCGTGCTGCACGGCACCGGGCTGTCTTTCGACGAGGACGCGGCGCGCCGGCTGCAGGAGCGGATCCATGAGCGGGCCCGCGACCTGTCAGCGGTGGCCAATCACCGGCTGGCTGCGGCGGGCAACCCCGATTTCGAGCCGGTGGGCGTGCTACACCGGGTGAAGGCACCCACCCTGGTCATCGAGGGCAGCCACGAGCCGGTCAAACCGGGTCACGGCGCGATCATCGCCGAACAGATCCCGGGGGCGCGGCTGACGATCGTGGCGGGCATGGGGCACACACTGCCGCCCGAGGCGCACGAGGAACTGGCCGCCGCCATCCTCGCGCACACAGCGGAGTGACGCGCGTTCCTGATCGACGACGAGCTGTTCGACGCAGAGCAAGGGCATCGACGACACCGGGCCGACCCCGGATGCGGCACGGACGGCAGCTGGGCCCCCAAGAAGGCCATCAAGTTCCACAAACCTCAGTAACACCCACCAAAAACGCAATACGCCTTTAGACCCGCCACCTCCCTCCCCGATCGCTACCCTTCGCAATGAAAAGTCAACGGTGAGTAAAGAGGGCACTCATGGGGCGAAGGTTGATCGTGACGGCGATCGCGGGGGCGGGGGTGGCCGTCGTCGCCGGTGCGCTGCTGTTCGTCTCCGGCGAGCAGGGGTCGCAGGCGGCGAGGTCCGCCCCGCAGATGCCCGCGCGGGAGGATCCACTGACCGGTCAGGAGGTCGCCCAGGCCACCACGATCGCGTCGGCGGGCTCCAGATCGCACCTGGCCGCGGGGCGGATCAAGCTGCTCTACGTGGAGCGCGACGACGACAAGGACACCTCGGACCGCCGCCGTGCGGACGCGTATCTCTACGACTACGGCAGTGACCGGCTCATCGTGCGGACCGTCGACCTCGGCCGGGGCACCGTCGTGCGGGAGACGGTGGCTCGGGGGGTGCAGCCGCCGCCGTCGAAGGAGGAGGAGACGACGGCCGCCGGGCTCCTGCTGGCCCACCCGGGATACGGCAAGGTCACGCGCGAGGCGTACGCCAGGGCGGGGGGCGGGCGGCTGGGATCGGCGGCGGACCTGGGGCTGCGCGGGCTGATCTTCACCCCGTCCGGCGAGAAGGGACCGGCCAGGCGGTGCGAGGTCCACCGGTGCCTGCGGCTGTTCGTCCGGCTGCCCGACGGCACCTGGCTGGACACCAGCCGGCTCGTCGTCGACCTGTCCGCCAAGAAGATCCACACCCTGGAGTGGTAATCAGTGTTCCTCCGCCTCGCCCTCTCCTGCGCCCTGCTCGCCGGAACTCTCACCGCCCCACAGGCCGCACCGATACCGCCGCTCCCCTCGCCCGGCGCGTCGTCCGGCGCTCCGGCGGAGACGACCGCCGCGCAGCCCGCGACGGCACCGTGTAACGCGCCGTACCGGATCGACAAGACCCTGCCCAACGGGGCGCGCTGGCAGCTCTGCTGGGAGATGCGCAACGTCGAGGGGCTGACCCTGACCAGGGTCGTCTACACGCCGAGGAACCAGCGGGCGATCGCCGTGCTGCGCAGCACCTCGCTGGCCCAGATCCACGTGCCCTACGACAGGGGCCGGCCGCGCTACCACGACATCGGGTCGCTGGGCTACACCGCCATCCCGCTCCGGGCGGCCGACTGCCCGCTCGGCGAGCGTCGCGAGCAGTTCGTCTGCGTGACCACCAGGGCCCGCGGCCACGCGTACCTGAAGTCGGTCCCCGACCAGCCGAACCTGACGGCCCAGGGGCGTGACCTGGTGGTGTTCGCCGCCTTCCAGGTCGGCTGGTACACCTACCTGGCCGAATGGGCCTTCTCCGACGACGGCGCGATCACCCCGCGGGTGGGGGCCACCGGGTCACTCGCCGGATTCACCACCACGCCGGAGCACGGCTGGCCCATCGGGGTGGGCGACGACAGGTTCGAGGCGAGCCACACGCACAACATCTTCTGGCGCCTGGACTTCGACGTGGCGGGCCGGGCCGACGACGTCGTGGAGCAGTACGACTTCAGCGGCTCGGGCACCGCGAACCGGCGGCTCGAGCGGACGACGTTCAGCACGGAGGCCAAGGCCGTCAGCAGGCCGATGCGCTGGTGGCGGGTGGTGGACCGCAAGGTGCGCAACGCCGACGGGCACCGCGTCTCCTGGGAGATCAACAACTCCGACAGCGCCCAGTACCGGGGCCCCGCCGACGAGGCCTTCACCCGGGCCGATCTCTACGTCACCGACTACCGCTCCTGCGAGCGCCTGGCGAGCGTCAACCCGACTCCCCAGTGCGCCAGGTCCGTCGACCGCTACACCAACGGCGAGCGACTGACCGACCCGGTCCTGTGGGTCAACGTCGGCTACCACCACGTCCCCCGCGACGAGGACGCCGACCCCATGCCGAGCCACTGGCAGGGGTTCCGCATCACCCCCCGCGACGTCACCGCCAAGAACCCGTACTGACGCCGCCGGGCACCCGGGCCGGGGGCCTCGCCCGGCACGGGTGCTCGGCACCGCCGGTGGAGGGCGTTCCGGTATGCCCCATATAACCGACAATCGTCACTTTTCTCTCACTCAGATCTGCACCTTTTCCCAGCACGCATGGTGATAGTGGACAAGGGCATGGGTTGAGAGACCCGGGTAGGGCAAGGTAGGGGCTATCGATCTACGGGAGTGAGTCATGAACGCGCACTTGGACCTGGACCGGCTCGCGGGCGGAGCGCACCATGACCCGCACTCGATCCTCGGGGCGCACCAGGGGCCCGAGGGCGTGACGATACGGACGCTGCGCCCGCTGGCGCAGAAGGTCCAGGCCCTCGTCGACGACAGGGCCCACGACATGAGGCACGTGGCCCACGGCGTTTTCGCGGTGACGATCCCCGGCCTCGACAAGATCCCCGACTACCGGCTCCGGATCGCCTACCCCGATGCCGAGCCCTACGAGACGGACGACCCCTACCGGCACTGGCCCACGCTGGGCGAGATGGATCTGCACCTCATCGGCGAGGGGCGCCACGAGCGGCTCTGGGAGACCCTCGGCGCGCGGGTCATCCGGCACGAGGACACCGAGGGCACGGCCTTCGCCGTGTGGGCGCCCAACGCCCATGGTGTCCGGGTCATCGGCGACTTCAACCACTGGGACGGCACCGCGTACCCCATGCGCTCGCTCGGCAGGTCGGGCGTGTGGGAGCTGTTCATCCCCGGTCTCGGCCCCGGCGACCGTTACAAGTTCGGCATCCTCGGCTCGGACGGGATCTGGCGGGCCAAGGCCGACCCGATGGCCCGGCGTACCGAGATGCCGCCCGCGACCGCGTCGGTGATCGAGAAGTCGGAGTACACCTGGCGGGACGAGGAGTGGATGCGGCGCCGCGCCGACAGCGTCGCGGTGCGGGAGCCGATGAGCGTCTACGAGGTACACCTCGGCTCCTGGCGCCCCGGCCTGTCGTACCGGGAGCTGGCCGTCGAGCTGGTCGACTACGTGGTGGACATGGGGTTCACGCACGTGGAGTTCATGCCGGTGGCCGAGCATCCGTTCGGCGGTTCCTGGGGCTACCAGGTGACGTCCTACTACGCGCCGACCGCCCGTTTCGGCTCCCCCGACGACTTCCGTCACCTGGTCGACAGCCTGCACGAGGCGGGCATCGGGGTGCTGGTCGACTGGGTGCCCGCACACTTCCCGATGGACGACTGGGCGCTGGCCAGGTTCGACGGCACCCCGCTGTACGAGCACGCCGACCCCGCACGGGGCGAGCACCCCGAGTGGGGCACCTACATCTTCGACTTCGGCCGCAGGGAGGTGCGCAACTTCCTGGTCGCCAACGCGGTGTACTGGCTGCGCGAGTTCCACGTCGACGGGCTGCGCGTCGACGCGGTGGCCTCGATGCTCTACCTCGACTACTCGCGGCGCGAGGGCGAGTGGACGCCGAACGAGTACGGCGGCAGGGAGAACCTCGACGCGGTCGAGTTCCTCAAGGAGATGAACGCGGTCGCCTACCGCGAGGCGCCGGGCATCGTCACCGTCGCCGAGGAGTCGACCGCGTGGCCGGGCGTCTCACGTCCCGTGCACCTGGGCGGGCTCGGCTTCGGCTTCAAGTGGAACATGGGCTGGATGCACGACACGCTCGCCTACCTCAGGCACGAGCCGATCTTCCGCCAGTACCACCACCACCAGATGACGTTCTCGCTGATGTACGCGTACTCGGAGAACTTCGTGCTGCCGCTGTCGCACGACGAGGTGGTGCACGGCAAGGGGTCACTGCTCGGCAAGATGCCCGGCGACGAGTGGCAGCGGTTCGCGAACCTGCGTGCGCTGTTCGCCTTCATGTGGGCCCACCCCGGCAAGCAGTTGCTGTTCATGGGCGGCGAGTTCGGCCAGGGCTCGGAGTGGTCGGAGGAGCGCGGGCTCGACTGGTGGGTGCTCGACTTCGACGGGCACCGGGGGGTGCAGCGGCTGGTCCGCGACCTCAACCGGGTCTACAAGGACTCTCCCGCCCTGTGGAACGTGGACGCCTCCCCCGAAGGGTTCCGCTGGATCGACGCCGACGACGCGCTGGGCAACGTGTTCTCCTTCCTCCGCTACGCCGAGGACGGCTCGGCGGTGGCCTGCGTGGCCAACTTCTCCGGCGCCCCGCACGAGAACTACCGCCTCGGCCTGCCCTTCCCCGGCTCGTGGGAGGAGGTGCTCAACACCGACGCCTACGACTACGGGGGCAGCGGCGTGGGCAACCTCGGCTCCGCCGAGGCCGTCGAGGAGCAGCGCCACGGCCTGCCGTACTCCACCACGCTGCGCGTCCCGCCGCTGGGCGCCCTCTGGCTGCGCCACCCCGGCGCGCCTGAGTCCACCGTCGAGTCCACCGTCGAGTCCACTGTGGAGCCCGCAGCGGACGAGCGCGCGGTGGAGATCGTACGGGAGCAACCGGGGAGGCGGGCCGCGACCGAGTCGCCCGCCGACGAGCCGGAGGAGCGCGAGGAGGCCGAACCGGCCTGATCGAGGCTCGGTGCCCCGGCGATCGGCTCCCTGACCTGTCTCTTGACCGGTGAGGCGACGGCGACGTTCGGGCGCCGCCCCTTCGGAACGGCCTCCCCGGGAACCGGACCGCAGAGGGTCGGTCACGCGACCGCGTGACCGGCCCTTTCCGCGTTTTCGCCCCCCTGCCTCCACCCGCTTCCCCCAAAACCTTAAATCGGCCTTATATCCATGACCGAGGCATTGACCGCCGGCGAAGGAGAACCTACGCTCAGGAAACTAATAGGAAACTTTCCTATGAGTACGGGGGCTTGGCACTCTCTGACCTGGAGCGACCCTTGCGACGAATTACCATCGGCTCCTTCATCGCAGCGGCGGCGCTGCTGGTTCCCCTGGGGATCGGCAACGCGACGGCCGCCACACCCGCAACCGCGACGTACTCGACCGCCTCCGACTGGGGCTCCGGCTTCGAGGGCAAGGTCATCGTCAAGGCCGGCACGAGCGCGCTGACCAGTTGGAAGGTCGAGTTCGACCTCCCCGCCGGCAAGTCGATCAGCTCGGCGTGGGACGCGGACATGACCAAGAGCGGGAACCACTACACCTTCGTCAACAAGTCGTGGAACGGCTCGCTGGCGGCGGGCGCCTCGGTGAGCTTCGGCTTCAACGGCGCGCCCGGCGGGGTGTCCGGCGTGCTGAACTGCACGCTGAACGGCGCCACCTGCGACGGCACCGGCGGTCCCGACCCGACGCCCACCCCGACTCCGACGGTGACCCCCACCCCCACCCCCACGCCGACCGTGACCCCGACCGTCGACCCCTCCGCCAAGAAGCTCATCGGCTACTTCACCCAGTGGGGCGTCTACGGCCGCAACTACCATGTGAAGAACCTGGTCACCAGCGGTTCCGCGAGCAAGCTGACGCACATCCTGTACGCCTTCGGCAACACCACCGGCGGCAGGTGCACCATCGGTGACTCCTACGCCGACTACGACAAGGCATACACCGCGGACCAGAGCGTCGACGGCGTGGCCGACACCTGGGACCAGCCGCTGCGTGGCAACTTCAACCAGCTCCGCAAGCTGAAGAAGGCGTACCCGAACATCAAGGTCATCTGGTCCTTCGGCGGCTGGACCTGGTCCGGCGGCTTCACCCAGGCCGCGGCCAACCCGACCGCGTTCGCCGACTCCTGCTACAACCTGGTCGAGGACCCGCGCTGGGCGGACGTGTTCGACGGCATCGACATCGACTGGGAGTACCCCAACTCCTGCGGTCTCACCTGTGACAACAGCGGCCCGAACGCGTTCAAGAACGTGATCTCCGCGCTGCGGGCCAAGTTCGGCACCGGCAACCTGGTCACGGCGGCCATCACCGCCGACGGCTCCACCGGCGGCAAGATGGACGTCGCCGACTACGCCGGCGCGGTCTCGAATCTCAACTGGCTCATGCCAATGACCTACGACTTCTTCGGCGCCTGGGACGCCCAGGGTCCGACGGCTCCGCACTCGCCCCTCACCGCCCTCCCCAACCCCACGAAGCCCGGCTTCTACTCCGACGCCGCCATCCAGAAGCTGAAGGGCAAGGGCGTGCCCGCCAACAAGCTCATGCTCGGCATCGGCTTCTACGGTCGCGGCTGGACCGGTGTGACCCAGGCGGCTCCCGGCGGCACCGCCACCGGTCCCGCCCCCGGCACCTACGAGCAGGGCAACGAGGACTACAAGGTCCTCAAGACCAAGTGCCCGGCCACCGGCACCGTCGCCGGCACCGCCTACGGCTTCTGCAACGGCCAGTGGTGGGGCTACGACACCCCCGCCACCATCACCGGCAAGATGACCTACGCCAAGAACCAGGGCCTGGGCGGTGCGTTCTTCTGGGAGACCAGCGGCGACACCGCGAACGGTGAGCTCATCACCGCCATGTCCAACGGTCTCAAGTAATATCCCAATCACTCGACCCTCCGTGTGCGTCACGCCGCGGGGGGTCGAGCAGTTTCTGAGAAGATCCTCAAAATCCGGGGCAAAGTATTCACTCGGCGCATATCGCTGCTTAGACTCCGAAACGCCCTTTGATCCCCCCGGAGGACATGTGCGAGTTCGAGCCCTGGTGGCCATGGCGTTGGTTCTCACCATCGCACCTGCGGTACCCGCCCTCGCCGAGAGCCCTCCGGCTCCCCCAAGCGCCTCCGCGAGTCCGTCCCCCGGCCCGGATGAGACCGCGCCCGCCGACGTACCGGCCCCGCCCGCCGACGGCGAGACCCCGCCCGGTGACGGCGAGTCTCAGCCTGGTGACGGCGAACCCCAGCCGAAGCTGGAGGCGGGGCTCGCCTCGGAGAGCGACGGGACCCGGGTGATCGTCGAACTGGCGGCCCCCGAGGAGGCGGCGCCGGTGGCCGGGGAGGCGGAGCGGCTACCCGATGCCCAGGTCGTCCTCGAACCCTCCGGCACCTCGTTCATCGTGGTCGAGGGCAGCGGCGAGTCGCTCGCCAAGCTGGCCGAGGACCCGCGCGTCCTGTCCATCCGCCGCGACCGCACCTACTCCCCCGCCTCACTGGGTTCGCTGGGCTCGCTGGCCTCCAGCCTGCAGGTGGTCGGCGCGGACAAGGCACACGCCGCCGGGATCAAGGGGGAGGGCCAGACGATCGCGATCATCGACACCGGGATCGACGCCGACCACCCCGACTTCGGGGGCAAGGTCGTGGAGCAGGCCTGCTTCTCCGCGACGGACGAGGGCGCGCAGTCCCTGTGCCCGAACGGGCAGACGAGCGACCCCGGATCCGCCGACGCCGAGACCCCCGCCTGCGTCCACGAGCAGGTCAACCTCTGCGACCACGGCACCCACGTGGCGGGCATCGCCCACGCCGTCGCCCCCGACGCGGACATCGTGGCGATCCAGGTCTTCAGCAGGTTCAATGACTGCGACGAGGCGGGCGGGGCCTGCCTGAGCGCGTTCGAGTCCACCATCCTGCTCGCCCTGGAGCACATCGCGAAGCTCAAGGAGGGCGGTAGGAACGTCGCCGCGGTGAACCTCAGCCTCGGCGGCGGCCTCTACGAGAGTGCGTGCGACACCGAGCCCGAGGTGGCGTCGTTGAAGAGCAGGATCGACGACCTTCGCGCCAAGGGCGTGGCCGTGGTGGCCGCCGCCGGGAACGAAGGCGTGTCCGGCGCCGGAGCTCCCGGCTGCCTCTCCGGCGCGGTGACCGTGGGTGCGACGGGTGACGACGACAACATCCCCTACTGGTCCAACTACGGCTCCGTGCTCGACCTCTTCGCCCCCGGCCTGGAGATCGACTCCGCGGTGCCGGGCGGCGGCCACCAGGTCTACAGCGGCACCTCGATGTCCACCCCGTTCGTCACCGGCGCCCTGGCGCTGATGGCCCAGAAGGCACCGGGCACCCCGGACGCGCTGGAGGCCGCGCTGAAGACCGCGGGCCGGCAGATCACCTACGACAGCGTGACCACCCCCCGCCTCGACCTGAACGCCGCGATCGCCGGGGGCGCCCCCCGCGACCCCATCACCCAGACCCCTCCCCCCGACTCCCCCGACTCCCCGGAGGACCCGTCCGAGGAGCCCGACCCGGAACCCAGCCCTGAGCAGAGCTCGGGTCCCTCCCCGTCGCCCACCCCGGCCGATCCGGTGCCGACGCCGATCCCGCTGCCGACGGTGACGGTCACCGTGACGGTGACCGTCCCCCCGACGACTCCCTCGACGGCGGCCCCCACGGTGTGCACGCGCGGCAAGTCCACGAAGACGCTGACCACCGCGCAGTGGGCGACGGAGATCAGCCGGGGCAAGGGGACGATCCCGGACGTGACGCTCGGCTGCTACCTCGGCCTGGTGAGCAAGGCCAGCAAGGTCTTCTCCGAGGTCACCCGCGCCTCCACCCTGGGCACCGCGTACAAGGTGCTCAAACCCGCGAAGAAGACGTCGAAGGCCAAGCTGGAGAGCGAGCTGCTGGCCGCCTGGCTGAACTGGGCGAACGGCGGGGTGAACTTCACCGCGAAGATCAAGGAGACGGCGACGCTGAAGACGGTCCTCACCTCGGTGGAGAAGCAGCGCCTGAAGGGCACCACTCCCGCCGCGTCCACCTCGCTGCTCAAGAAGCAGGTGAACGCCCGCCGAGCCGCCTAGTGCGTGTTCGGCCACCGATCCGTTCGACGGTCCTGCCGACCCCGCGTGATCTGGGGTTGAGGAACAGCCGCCGGCTGTTCCCGGCCGAAGAACCCTTCGGCCGGGACGAGCAGGGCTTCGACGTCCCCGCCGACCTGCGCCGGGTGTGGGACTTCTCCCGCGACGGGGTCAGGCGCTCGCTGGAGGAGAGCCTGGAACGGCTCGGCCTGGACGCGGTCGACCTCGTGCTGATCCACGACCCGGACGACCACTGGGAGCAGGCCGTCTCCGAGGCTTACCCGGCCCTGGCGGAGCTGCGCGACCAGGGGGTCGTCAAGGCGATCGGGGTCGGCATGAACCAGGCGGAGATGCTCGCTCGGTTCGTCCGCGAGACCGGTGTCGACATGGTCATGCTCGCCGGGCGCTACACCCTCCTCGACCAGTCGGGAGCCGACGAGCTGCTGCCGCTCTGTGCCGGGCGCGGCGTCTCGGTGTTCGCCGCCGGGGTGTTCAACAGCGGCCTGCTGGCCACCCACGACCCGTCGGGCACCTACGACTACGCACCGGCCCCCGGCCCGCTCCTGGAGCGCGCCCGCCGGATCGCCGCCGTCTGCGACCGCCACGCCGTCACCCTGCCCCAGGCGGCCCTGGCCTTCCCGCTGCGTCACCCGGCCGTCGCCACCGTCGTCATCGGCGCCCGCTCCGCCACCGAGGTAACCCGCAACGCCGCCCTGACCGCCCGCCCCATCCCCGAGAACCTCTGGACCGACCTGGCAGCCGAAGGCCTGATTTCTTGAAAGTCGCGACGATGCGCGGGTGGGGTAACGCGGCGCGAACTGGATGACGGCTGACTTTCCGGCCTGCCCCTTTGAGCGGAGGGTCGCATCCGTGGCCGAGTACCCGACCACGACCTTCGAAGGCGTCATCTACGCCGCAACCTGCGTGCTACTCCCGCACCGCTGGTGTAACACTGAGCCTTTATGACTGCTATTCCTAAATTGAATTTTCGCTATAGCCGAATAATGCTGTATATGTCACCATTCGTAGGTGATCCACGCGAAGCTGAAGGCATTCTCGGCGGGTGAGAGATCCACCAGGCGGGTGGTCTGCGCGGTCCTGGTCGGGATCATCCTCCCTGTCGGCCTCCTGACATGGTCGGGCCTGATGGCCAACCTCTTCAGCGACTCCTCACGATGCGGGCATTACACCGGATGTCTCGGCTTCCTTGTCGAAGCGTGGGTGATAGGGCGTTGGGTCGCGATCGTTCTCGCCTGGCCACTGTTGTACCTCCTGCGAGTACGGCCGGCCTGGCCCGTCGCCATCCTGGCGGCCTGCTTCCTGGTGGTGATCTGGCAGGTCGCCGACGCCCTGTGGGCTGTGGGGGGGTTCACTGTCTCCCTCGCCCTCATCATGTTCAGCGGCGTGATCGCGTACCCGCTCGCCGCGCTGGTCACCGCGCGACGCAGCACGGCGACCGTGGACGGAGGGGACGGGGAGCGCGGTGTCGCGGGTTCCTGAGCACCGCCTGGTGCGGCCCCGCGCCAAACGCCCGAGGCCGCACTGCCAGCGATGATCAATCTCGGTAGGCCCGGGTCAGGCGAGGGCGTTGCGGAGCCAGTCCTCGACGCCGGCGATGTGGACGGTCGCCCAGGCGCGGGCGACCTCCGGCTGGTGGGCGGCGATGGCGTCGCAGATCGCGGTGTGCTGCTCGCGGGTCTTCTCCAGGGCGTTCTCCTGGGTGAGGCCCCGCCAGATCCTGGCCCTGGTGGTGGGACCGGAGAGGCTCTCGATGAGGGAGCAGAGCACGGCGTTGCCCGAGCCCGCCGCGATGCGCTGGTGGAACTCCAGATCGTTGGCGACGAGCTGCTCGACGCTCGGGTCGGGAGGCAGCGCGTCGAGGATCTTACGGAGTTCGGCCACCTCCGACTCGGACATGTACGTCGCCGCCATGGCGGTCGCCGCGGGTTCCAGGATCCGGCGAACCTGGAAGAACTGCAGCACCGTGTCGTCCTGATGGAAGTCGACCACGAACGACATGGCGTCGAGCAGGAGCCTCGGCTCCAGGCTGGTCACGTACGTGCCGTCGCCCTGGCGCACGTCCAGCACGTTGATCAGGGCCAGCGCCCTGACCGCCTCGCGCAGGGAGTTGCGCGAGAGGCCGAGCCGGTCGGCCAGGTCGGCCTCCTTGGGCAGCCTGCTGCCCGGGGCGAGCTCGCCGGACAGGATCATCTGCTTGATCCTGTCGATAGCGGCGTCGGTGACCGCCACTCCGCACCGTCCTCAGGTTTCGCCAGACATCCGATGTCTATGAGTGTATGGCGAACCGGACCGGATCCACCCCCGTCACCCGGCGGATGATCCCGCGAGCCTCCAGGGTGCGCAGGTGCGCCGCCGCCTCCCCGGCCGCCATCCCACGCAGCATGGGTGGGAAGTCCTCCCAGGGCCGGTTCCAGGTCATCCGTCCGGCGATCTCCCAGATGGTCAGCGGCTCCGCCGCCTCGGCGAGCAGTGCGGCCAGCCGTCGGAGCTTCTCCTCGTGGTGGATGCCGATCTCCGCCGCCCGAGCCGCCGTATCCGGAAATATCCATTCATGGGCGGGCAAGGCTTCGAGTTCGCCCAGGCCCTTCACCTTCTCCAGCGACTCCAGGAAGTCGCTGAGCGGGTCGACGTCCGCCCGGTCGTACGGGTAGATGCCGATGTGCGGGGTGATCGCCGGCAGCACGTGGTCGCCGGTGAAGAGCCGGTCGGCGTCCTCCAGGTGCAGGCAGACATGGCCCGGCGTGTGGCCGGGGGTCCAGATCGTACGGAGCCTGCGCCCCGGCAGGTCGATCAGGTCTCCGTCGGAGAGAACGCGGTCCGGCAGCGCGGGCGGCTTCGGCCGGTTCACGGTCACCTCCTCCACCTCGACGGTGCCCGCTCCCGCGCGGCGCAGCATGTCGGCCTGGAGGTCGCGGTGCGCGTCGCCCTCGACCTCCCGCATGAACCTGACCAGTTCGGCGTCGGCCTCGTGCATGGCGATCCACGCGCCGGACTCCTCCCTGATCTGCCCGGCCAGTCCGGCGTGGTCGGGGTGGAAGTGGGTGACGACCACCCCGCGCACGTCGCGTACGTCCATGCCGACCGCGCCCAGCCCGTCGCGCAGGGCCAGCCACGCCTCAGGGGCGTTCCAGCCCGCGTCGATGAGCACCGGCCCGGCGGGGGACTCGATCGCGTAGACCAGGGTGTAGCCGAGCGGATTGCCGGGGATCGGGACGGGCACGCTCCACACACCGCCACCGGTGTCGAACGGACGCTGCTCGCTGTACGGCCTGCGGCGGGATTTCAACGGTGCTGCTCCTTACCGGCGCCGGTCAAAGGCGCTCCAGGACGGTCGCGGTCGCGAGCGCCCCGCCCGCGCACATCGATACCAGCGCGGTCGAGGAGTCGGACCGCTCAAGCTCGTGCAGGGCGGTGGTGACCAGCCGGGAACCGGTCGCGCCGACCGGATGGCCGAGTGCGATGGCACCGCCGTTGACGTTGACCCGTTCCATGTCTGGCTTGTGCACCGATGACCAGGATAAGACCACCGCTGCGAAGGCCTCATTCACCTCGAACCTATCGATGTCCGCCGTGCTCATCCCGGTGGCGGACAGGACCTTGGCCGTCGCGTCCACCGGCCCGTCCAGGTGGTAGTACGGCTCGGCGCCGACGAGCGCCTGGGCGAGGATGCGGGCCCTGGGACGCAGGCCGTGCCGGGCGGCGGCCTCCTCGCTCATCAGCAGCACCGCCGCCGCGCCGTCGGAGATCTGCGAGGAGGTACCCGCGGTGTGCATGCCGCCCTCGCCCATCACGGGCTTGAGCCCGGACAGCCCTTCGAGCGTGGTCTCGCGCAACCCCTGGTCCCTGCTGACGACGCGGGTCTCCCCGGTGGGCTGCCCGTCCTCGCCGAGGATCGGCGCGGTCACCGGGATGATCTCCCGGTCGAAGCGGCCCTCGGCCCACGCCGCCGCGGCGAGCCGCTGGGACCTGGCGCCGAACCCGTCGAGCCGCTCGCGGGTCAGCCCGCGCCGTCGCGCGATCCGCTCGGCGGCGGTGAACTGGTCGGGCAGGTCGATGGACCAGTCGTCGGGCCGGGGCCGGGCGGGCAGCACGTTGGAGCCGAGCGGCGCCCGGCTCATCACCTCGACGCCGCAGGCCACGCCGACGTCGATGACACCGGCCGAGATGAGCGCCGCGACCAGGTGCACGGCCTGCTGGGAGGAGCCGCACTGCGCGTCGATCGTGGTCACGCCCGTCTGGTACGGCAGGCCGGCGTACAGCCAGGCATGCCGCCCGACATGACCGCCCTGCTCACCGGCCTGTGTGACGCACCCGGCGAAGACCTGTTCCACGGCGGCGGGGTCGATGCCCGCCCTGTCGATCAGACCACCCAGCGCCGCCGCGAGGACCGCCTGCGGCTTCAGCCCGGCGAGCCATCCGTTGCGTCTGCCGATCGGGGTTCTCACGGCTTCGACGATCACTGCACCCATACGATCTCCTTGCCCGCCGCCCCAGAACGTTGCTCTAGTCGCCTTCCAGTGCGACTGTAACGGGTTCTAGTTTCAGGTGGAAGGAGAGGGTCGGAAATCGGCGAGCAGGCGTTCGGCGGCGATCTCGATGCGCCGCTGGATCTGCTCGTAGGTGCGGCGTCCCCTGAGCATCTCCAGAAGCTCGTGCACCCAGATGCTGGACAGCGAGCCCGCGAGGGCGAACTGCTCCTCGGTGGCGGTGTCGACGGTGAGGTCGTCTCCGGCGACGCGGAGCAGCAGCCCGGTCATCCGGTCGCCGAACGGCGTCTCGACCTCGGCCATGATCAGCGAGCGGATGAGCGCGTCGGCGAGTTCGGGCTCGCGCATCAGGCCGCGGGTGGCGCGCATCAGGATGTCGACGGCCCGCCCCGAGGCCGCGGTGGCGCTGGGCGGGCGGCGCTCGATGCTGCTTTCGAGGAGGTCGATCTCCTCGCCCACGACGGCGACGACAAGATCCATCTTGGAGGGGAAGTACCGATAGAGCGTTCCCAGCGCGACCCCGGCACGCTCGGCGACGGTCCGCATCTGCATCGCCTCGACGCCGCCTCGCGAGGCGAGGGCGGCGGCGGCCTGGACGATGCGCTTGCGCCGCTGGTGCTGGCTCCTGGTGCGGACGCCCGTGGACGCCGGTTCGCTCTGCATGCCGGATGTCTTCTCGGTCGTGACCGGATCGAGGTCTCTCGGGACGGGCCTGTCGGCCGCGTGCGGGGTGACCGGCACGTCGGTGGACACATGCGGGGTACGCATGAGAACACGTTATCTGATTTCCGGATACTCCGGTGGGTTACTCGCCGGTCACAAAGACGCCCCACGCTTACACGGCATATGCGATGTCACGGTTATCCGGTGAGGTGTTGCGATCAACTGGCTCTGGACACGGAATAGAATCTGTTCTACTTTTCGGAGCAGCTGGCCTGGGCATCCTGGCGGGAGGCGCAATGTCCGAAGAGACGCTGGCGGGGCTGCTGGAGCGGCGCGCCGACGACGACCGGCCCGGCCTGCTCTTCGAGGAGCGGACCTGGAGCTGGCGCGAGTACGTCGCCGAGTGCCGGGCCCGCGCCGCCCTGCTGGACGCGCGTGGCCGGAACCTGCACGTCGGCGTGCTGTTCGACAACGTTCCCGAGGTGCTGTTCCTGCTGGGCGGGGCCGCGCTCTCCGGTCACGTGGTCGTCGCGCTGAACACCACCAGGAGCGCCGCCGAACTCGCCCGCGACGCGGACGCGACACATGTCGACCTGATCCTGCACGAGCCCGCCCACGCCACCCTCGCAGCCGACCTCGCCGCGCTCCGCGATCCGGAGTCGGCCCGCTCCCGGCCATCCGCCGATCCCGCCGCGCCGTCGCCCGCTCCTTTGGCGGGCCCGGTACGCGAGGACGCGCTGACGATGCTGATCTTCACGTCGGGGACCTCGGGACGGCCCAGGGCGGTGAAGATCACGCAGCGGAAGATCGCGGTTCCGGGGGCGAGCCTGGCGGCGATGCTGTCGCCGCAGGACGTCGTCTACTGCTCGATGCCGCTCTTCCACTCCGGGGCGATCATGGCCGCGTACGCCCCGGCGGTGGCGTCGGGGGCGGCGCTGGTGCTGCGGCGGAGGTTCTCGGCCTCGGGTCTGATGCCCGACGTCAGGCGCTACGGGGTCACCTACCTGCACTACGTGGGCAAGGCGCTCTCCTACGTGCTGGCCACCCCGGCGGAGCCCTCGGACGCGGAGAACACCCTCAAGATCGCGTTCGGCAACGAGGGCAGCGCCACCGCGGTCAGCCGGTTCGGGGAGCGTTTCGGCTGCTACGTCATCGACGCGTTCGGGTCCACCGAGACCGCGATCTCGATCACCCCCGCCCCGTCCGGGCCGCCGGGATGCCTGGGCAGGCTCCCCGAGGAGGTCGAGATCCGCGACCCCGCCACTGGGAAAAGGTGCCCGGTCGCGGTCTTCGAGGACGGGCGGCTGCTCAACGCGGGCGAGGCGATCGGGGAGCTGGTCAACACCCGCGGACTGGGCCTGTTCGACGGCTACTACAACGACCCCGACGCCGACCGCGAGCGCGTCAGGCGGGGCGCGTTCTGGTCGGGGGACCTGGCCTACGCCGACGCCGACGGTTACGTGTTCTTCGCCGGGCGGGGCACCGAGCGGCTCCGGGTGGACGGGGAGAACCTGGCGGTCGCGCCGATCGAGGCGGTCGTGCGCGAGTTCCCCGGCGTGGTCGAGGCGGCCGTCTACCCCGTACCGGACGCCGCGGCGGGCGACCAGGTGATGGCGGCCCTGGTGCTGCGGGACGGCTTCGATCCCGAGGCGTTCGCGGGCTTCCTGGCCGGCAGGAAGGACGTAGGCCCCAAGGCCATACCCCGATATATCCGGATCAGCGCGGAACTGCCGCAGACCGCGTCCAACAAGGTCATCAAGCGGATCCTCGCCGCCGAGGCATGGCACACCGGCGACCCCGTCTGGTGGCGCCCACCCGGGCAGGCGTCCTGGCGGCCACTCACCCCCGAGGACGCCATCCGCATCGACGACGAGTTCATCCAGCACGGCCGACGGCAACCCTGGAGCGCCAGTGGATTTCAATCTTGACGAGACCCAGACCGACCTGCGTGAACTCGCGGTCGACCTCCTCGGCAGGGAGGTGACCTCGGCCAGGCTCGAAGCCCACGAGAAGAGCGGCGCCCCCTACGACGCGGCCCTGTGGCGCTCCCTGGCCCAGGCGGGACTGCTCGGCGTCTGCCTGCCGGAGGAGGCCGGCGGGGCCGGGCTGGGGCCGGTGGAGATGGCGGTCATCCTGCGGGAGATCGGCGCCCACGTGGCGCCGGTCCCCGCCGAGCAGAGCCTGGTCGCCGCGCAGGTGATCGCCAGGTACGGCTCCCGCGAGCAGCGCGAGGCGCTGGCCCCGCTGGCGGACGGTGAGATCTCGCTGGCCGCCGCGCCGTCCGAGCCGGGCGGTTGCCTCGGCGAACCCGGCGTCCCGCCCGCCACGACCGCGCGCGAGGACGGCCCCGGGTGGGTGCTGCACGGCGCCAAGACCACGACGCCCTACGCGGCCCAGGCCGCGAAGATCCTCGTTCCGGCCACCACGGGGACGGGCGTCGGCCTGTTCCTGGTGGACCCCGCCGAGACGACACAGCACCGGGTGACGCTCTCCACCGGTGAGCCGGCCGCCGCGCTGAGCCTGGCGGGCACTCCCGGCGAGCTCGTCGGCGCCGCGGACGGTGTCGCGGCCGACGGCCTGCGCAGGCTGGTGCTGGCCGGGAACATCGCGGTCACCTCCGGAGTGCTGGCCGGAGCACTGGCGCTCACCACCGAGTACATCAGGACGCGCAGGCAGTTCGACCGGGCGCTGGCCGAGTTCCAGGCGGTCACCGTGCAGATCGCCGACGTCTACATCGCCGGTCGGGCACTGGACGTGGCCGTCTGGTCAGGGGCGTGGCGGCTGGCCGAGGGGGCCGACTCCGAGGCCGAGGCCGACCTGGCCGTCGGCGCGCTGACCGCCACCGACCAGGCGCTGCGGGCGCTCTACACCTGCCAGCACCTGCACGGCGGGATCGGCGTGGACGTGACCTACCCGCTGCACCGCTACTTCGCCTGGGGCAAGCACCACGCCCACCTGCTGGGCGGGGTGGAAGCCCGGCTCGACATGATCGGAGCGCTCGTCTGATGCTGATCGACCTGACTCCCGAGCAGCAGAGGCTCCGCGCCGAGCTGCGCGAGTACTTCCAGTCCTGCCTCACCGCCGCCGACCGCAAGAAGATCTCCACCGACCCGTTCGGCCACGCCTACATGGAGCACTGCCGCACCCTCGGCCGTGACGGCAAGCTCGGTCTCGGCTGGCCCAAGGAGTACGGCGGCGGCGGGTACGGCCCGCTGGAGCAGCAGATCTTCGCCAACGAGATCGCCCGCGCCGAGGTGCCGTACCCGATCATCACGGTGCAGACCGTCGGGCCGACCCTCATGCAGTACGGCACGGCGGCGCAGAAGGAGTTCTTCCTGCCGCGCATCCTGGCCGGAGAGTGCCACTTCGCGATCGGCTACAGCGAGCCGGGGGCCGGCACCGACCTGGCGTCGCTGCGCACCACCGCGGTCCGCGACGGCGACCACTACGTGGTCAACGGGCAGAAGATCTTCACCTCGGGCGCACACTACTCCCAGTACATCTGGCTCGCCGCCCGCACCAACCCGGACGCGAAGAAGCACCGGGGGATCACCATGATGATCGTCGACTGCGCCGACCCCGGCTTCTCCTGGACGCCCATCCTGACGATGGACGGGCGCCACCACACCAACTCCACCTACTACTCCGACGTCCGGGTGCCGGTGGACATGGTCGTGGGGGAGGAGAACAAGGGCTGGGACCTGATCGTCAACCAGCTCAACCACGAGCGGGTCACGCTCGGCCCGGCGGGCAACATCGCGCACACCTACGACCGGTTCCTGGCCTGGGCCCGCCGTACCGGCGCGATCGAGGAACCCGCGGTGCGCAGGGCGCTCGGCCAGGTCTACGCCTACTTCCGTACCAACGAGCTGCTGAACTGGCAGGTCGCGGCCAACATGGACCTCGGCTGGCTGGGCGCCCCCGACGCCTCGGCCACCAAGGTCTACGGCTCCGAGCGGCTGCAGGACGTCGGCCGGATCGTCGGCGAGGTGCTGGCCCGCTTCGGCGACCCGTCCGACCCCGGCACCGCCGACCTGATGGAGCGCGTCGACCGCGGCGCCAAGGGCGCCCTGGTGCTCACCTTCGGCGGCGGCGTCAACGAGGTACAGCGCGAGCTCATCGCCATGCTCGGCCTGAGCCTGCCGAGGCCGCCCCGATGACCGCGACGGCGGAGCCCACCGACCTGCACGAGCGGCTCACCGCCCTGGCCGAGCGGCAGATCGCCGCGGGCGAGGTGCTCGGGGTCGCGGCGGCGGACCCGGTGAACGCCCCGATGATCCGGCACTGGACCGACGCCCTGGGCGACGCCAACCCGATCTACACCGACCCCGAGGCGGCCGCGGCCGGGGTGCACGGGCAGATCGTGGCGCCACCGGCGATGATCCAGGTCTGGACCATGCCCGGCGTGAACAGGGACCGCAAGCAGGCGGGCACCCCGGTCGACGCCGTGCTCGCGATGCTGGACGGCAACGGCTACACCGGCGTGGTCGCCACCAACTGCGAACAGACCTACCACCGTTACCTGAGGCTCGGCGAGTCCCCGGTCCCGGCCACCCGGTTCACCGGCCTGGCCGGCCCGAAGCGGACCGCGCTCGGTGAGGGCTACTTCGTCACCTGGAACGTCACCTGGTACGTGGCCGGCGAGGCGGTGGCCGAGATGCTGTTCCGGGTACTGAAGTTCAGGCCCAGGGAGCGGGCGAAGGAACCCGCGGGAAACGGGCAGGCGGCCGGCGAGGGTACGCCCCCGGCTCGTACGGACACGCTTGCGACGGGCGGTAACGGGTCGGCGGCCCGCCGGGACGCGCCCGCGGCCGATGAGGACGCACCCGCTCGCGCGCCGTACCCGCTGAGACCCGCCGTCAACGCCGACACCGCGTTCTTCTGGGAGGGCGCCGCCGAGGGGGAGCTCCGGATCCAGAAGTGCGCCGACTGCGGCGAGCTCCGCCACCCGCCGGGACCGGTCTGCCCCTCGTGCCGCTCGGTCGCGCGCACGTACCTGACGGCGAGTGGTGAGGGCGAGGTCTACAGCTACGTCGTCCACCACAACCCCCCGGTGCCGGGCCTTGGGACGCCTTTCGTGGTCGCGGTGGTGGAACTGCCGGAAGGTGTGCGGATCGTGGGCAACGTGGTGGACTGCGTTCCTGCACGGGTGGGTATCGGTATGCCGGTGCGCCTGACGTATCGCCAGATGGACGACGAGCTGATCCTGCCCATGTGGGTCCCCCGGGAGGCGTGATGCGGACACTTACCGACGACGAGGTGCGGGTCGGAGCCGTCCTCCCCGAGCTCGCGATCGAGCTGACCCCCACCGTGGTCGTCTCGACCGCACTCGCGACCATGGACTTCACCCCCGTCCACCACGACGTCGAGGGCGCGAGGGCACAGGGGTCGAAGGACATCTTCCTCAACATCCTGACCACGATGGGCCTCGTCGAGCGCTACGTCACCGACTGGGCCGGACCCGAGGCGATCATCCGCGGCATCAACGTCAAGCTCGGCGTCCCCGCGTACGCGGGCGACAGACTGGCCTTCAGCGGCGCCGTCCTCGCCTGCGAGGACGGCGAGTTCACGGTCGAGGTCCGCGGCAGGGTCAGCCTCGGCGACCACGCCTCGGGCACCGTCAGGTTCGCCCTCCCGTAGAAAGGCCCTCACCAGCGTGGTCTCCTTTTCCGGGAGTACGGCCGTCGCCGGCATCGGCGCGACCGAGTTCTCCAAGCAGTCAGGCCGGTCCGAGCTCCAGCTCGCCGCCGAGGCCGTGTTCGCGGCGCTCAACGACGCGGGCCTGGCGCCCTCGGACGTGGACGGCCTCGTCACCTACACCCAGGACGCCAACCAGGAGATCTCCGTGGCCCGCGAGGTGGGCATCGGCGACCTGTCGTTCTTCTCCCGTGTCCACTACGGCGGCGGCGCGGCCTGCGGAACCGTGCTGCACGCGGCGATGGCCGTCGCCACCGGGGTCGCCGAGACCGTGGTCTGCTACCGGGCGTTCAACGAGCGCTCCGGACGCAGGTTCGGCCAGCCCAACCCCGGGATCGGCGGCGAGCCCACGTCCCACGGGCTGGACATGAGCTGGCACCTGCCGTACGGGCTGATGACCCCGGCCGCCTGGGTCGCCATGTTCGCCCGGCGCTACATGCACGCCTACGGCGCCACCTCCGAGGATTTCGGCAGGGTGGCGGTGGCCATGCGCAGGCACGCCGCCACCAACCCGGCCGCCTGGTTCCACGGGCGCCCGATCACGCTGGAGGAGCACCAGGCATCGAAGTGGATCGCGGAGCCGCTGCACCTGCTCGACTGCTGCCAGGAGAGCGACGGCGCGGTGGCGCTGGTGGTCACCTCCGCCGAGCGGGCCAGGGATCTGCGCAGGTCACCCGCGCTGATCACCGCCGCCGCCCAGGGCGCGGGCGCCGGTCAGATGACGATGACCAGCTACTACCGCGACGACATGACGGGCCTGCCGGAGATGGGGGTGGTCGGTGGCCGGCTGTGGAAGCAGTCCGGGCTCGGGCCCTCGGACATGCAGGCGGCCATCCTGTACGACCACTTCACCCCGTTCGTGCTCACCCAGCTGGAGGAGCTGGGCTTCTGCGGGCGCGGCGAGGCCCGCGACTACGTCGCCGACGGCGGCATCGAGATCGACGGCCGCCTGCCGGTCAACCCGCACGGCGGCCAGCTCGGCGAGGCGTACATCCATGGGATGAACGGCATCGCCGAGGCCGTCAGGCAGATCCGCGGCACCTCGGTCAACCAGCTCGCCTCGGTACGCAACGTGCTGGTCACCGCGGGCACGGGCGTGCCGACCAGCGGGCTGGTCCTGTCGGCGGAGTGAGCCGGCGCCACTCGCGGCCGGGCGGGCTCGGCCACCCGGCTGTCCGGCTGGGGCATCCGCGACCCCGCGCGGATCGCCGAACCGGTCTACCGCGGCATCATGGCCGAGATGCTGGAGCCGCTCGC
>NZ_JBEXUE010000139.1:0-21449 GCF_040614275.1 Streptosporangium sp. NPDC006013 | reverse complement strand
GATCGAAGGAGACGTCCGATGCGATACATGATCATTCTTAGGGTCACCAGCCAGCCCACCACCCCGCCGCCGGCGGAGTTGATGGAGGCCATCGCCAAGCTCGGCGGGGAGGCCACCGCGGCCGGGGCGTTGCTGGACACCGCCGGGCTGGCCCCGAGTGCGCAGGGCGCGCGGGTCGCGATCACCGGGGACAGGCTGAGCGTCACCGACGGCCCGTTCGCCGAGGCGAAGGAGCTGATCAGCTACGCGCTCTACCAGGTCCGCTCGAAGGAGGAGGCCGTCGAGTGGACCTCCCGCTTCCTGAAGATCCACCGGGATCACTGGGCGGGCTGGGAGGGCGAGGCCGACGTGCTGCGCGTCTTCGGCCCCGAGGACTTCGCCGCCCCCGCCTGATCTGATCACCGTGCACGAACCCCAGGCCGGGAACCCCGGCCTGGGGTTCGTGCGTTTCCCGGCACCTTCGCGGCCGGACGTACTCACGGGCTGGACGCGTGCGTCGGGGGTCGTTCGCGGGATCGCCGGCAGGCGAGGTCAGGCGTCCCGGGGAAGGGAGCGCGCGGCCGGTTGGCCTCCGCGACCTATGCCCGGCCCTGGGCGCGGGGACCGATCGCGGAGGTGCTGGCCGGGGTCGGAGCGCTGGAAACGCTGCTGACCGGCCTGGTGGAGCGGCTGGAGAGCTATCGGGTGTTCAGCGACCGGCTCATACGGTCGTCCACCCAGGTGCTCGACGTCGCCCGCCGGCTCGACGAGGTGGTCGCCGGAGCCCAGGTCGCCTCCGAGACGGTCGCCGACACCGTACCGGTGCTGAGCAACGTCGCTCGGGTGATGGCCACGCCGACGGGCACCGCGATGGGCACGCTGGAGCGGCTGGTGCCCAGGCTCGCCGCGCGGCGCTCGTATTGACGTCCGGGAGCTGGAGGCGCAGGTGGACCGGATCAGGGCCGCGGCCACCGAGTACCGCGACGCGTTCTGAGCCGGGTCCGGCCGCGAGGTTCGCACTGATCCTCATGAAGTAGGGCGCATGGGCCACAATCGGTCTCGTGCAGTTCGGGATCCTGGGGCCGTTGGAGGTGCGGACGGAGGAGGGGGAACCCGTCTCCGTCGGCGGCCCCCGGTCGCGTGCCCTGCTGGTGCTGCTCCTGCTTGACGCGGGCCGGCTGGTCAGCGTGGACCGGTTGATAGACGGGCAGTACGGTGACGATCCTCCGGCCGGTGCGGCCAACGCGATCCAGGCCCAGGTGTCCCGGCTCCGCCGCGGCCTGCCGCCCGGCCTGATCACGTTTCACCGGGCCGGATACCGGCTCGCGGTCGACCCCGATGACGTCGACGCACACCGGTTCGAGCGGCTCGCGCGCGAGGGGCACAGGTCGCTGACCGCAGGCCGGCATGAGCATGCCGCGAGGGTGCTCAGCGAGGGACTGGCGCTGTGGCGAGGGCCCGCGCCGGCCGGCATGCCGCAGGCGGCCCGGCTGGAAGAGCTACGGCTGGCGGCGCGGGAGGACCTGGTCGAGGCCGAGCTCGCGCTCCCGGAGGGCACCTCGATAGCCGAGTTGCGGCAGCTGGCGGCCGAGAACCCGTTGCGCGAGCGGCTGTGGGGCCAGCTCATGCGGGCGCTGCACGCCTCCGGGCAGCAGGCCGCGGCGCTGGCCGTCTTCGACGAGGTCAGGCGGTTGCTGGCGGACGAGCTCGGCGCCGACCCGTCGCCAGAACTGGCGGCGCTTCACCTGGCGATCCTGCGCGGCGCGGAGAGGCCCGGGACGGTACGGCACCGGCTGCCCGCGCAGCTCACCGGCTTCGTGGGCCGCGAGGCCGAGCTGGACCGGATCGACTCGCTGCGGGACTCCCGTCTGATCACCCTGACCGGTACGGGCGGCACCGGCAAGACGAGGCTGGCCATCGAGGCGGCCCGCCGCCTGACGCGGGACGTGTGCTTCGTCGATCTGTCCCCGCTCGACGACGGAGGTCAGATCCCCCTGGCGGTGCTCGGCGCGCTCGGTCTGCGCGAGGCGAGGCTGCGGTCACCGGTGCCGGGCCGGGTCGACCCCACGGGCCGGCTCGTGGCGGCCCTGGCAGACCGGGAGCTCCTGCTCGTCCTGGACAACTGCGAGCACGTGATCGCTCCGGCCGCGGCGCTCGTCCGGCGGCTGCTCGACGCCTGCCCGGAACTGGCCGTGCTGGCCACCAGCCGCGAGCCGCTCGGGCTCACCGGCGAGATGCTCGTCCCGCTCTCGCCGCTGGCCGTACCGCCCCCCGGCACGGATCTTGACGACGCACTCGGCTATCCCTCGGTGCGGCTGTTCATGGAGCGAGCCGCCGCCGTACGTCCCGGCTCCGTCATGAGAGCCGAGGTCGCCGAGATCTGCGGCATGCTGGACGGGCTGCCACTGGCCATCGAGCTGGCGGCGGCGAGGCTGAGGTCGTTCACCGTCGAGGAGATCGTCGCGCGCCTGAAGGAGTACGGCCGGTTCACGCTGCTGTCCCGCGGTGATCGCACCGCGGCGGCACGGCATCGGACGCTGTACGCGGTGGTGGACTGGAGCTGGAGCCTGCTCAGCCCCGAGGAGCAGGCGCTGGCCGCGCGGTTCTCGATGTTCTCGGGCAGCTCGTCCCTGGAGGCCGTCGAACGGATCTGCGGATCCGGCGAGGTGCTGGCCGACCTGGTGGACAAGTCACTCATCGAGGCAGGCGACGGCCGCTACCGGATGCTCGACACGATCCGCCTGTTCTGTGCGGAGCGGCTGGCCGAGGCGGGGGAGCGGGAGCGGGTGCGTGCCGGGCACGCCGCCTACTTCCTGGAGCTGGCACAGCGCGCCGACCCGTGGTTGCGCCGGGCCGAGCAGCTCGAATGGCTGGCCCTGCTCTCCGCCGAGCAGAGCAACCTGCGGGCCGCGCTGGGCCGTGCCGTACCGGATGACCCGGAGACGGCGCTGCGGCTGATCGCGGCCCTGGCGGCGTACCAGTGGCTGAGCGGGCGGCGGGAACAGGCGGTCTCGTCGGCGCGCTGGCTGCTCGAACGGTTCGGTACCGAGCCGCCCGAAGGGCTGGAGGAGGAGTACGTCCTGTGCGTGTTGCAGGCCGTACCGCATGTCCTGCCGGCGCAGTGGGCTCGGGCCGAGGAGATCATGCGGTCGCTGGACCGGGAGCTGCGCTACCCCTTCACGTCCGTTCTGTGGGGCATGGTCGCGGGGCCACCGGCTCCCGGGGCCGGCCTGATGCGGGAGCGGCTGCTCGGCTCCGACCCGTGGAGCCGAGCCGTGGTCATGCTCGGGGCGTCCCTGATGCACCTGCTTGACGGCCACGTGGCCGATGCCGAGGGAGAGCTGGAGTCGACACTGGCGAGCTTCCGCTCCGTGGGCGAGCGCTGGGGGATGGCGCAGGGGCTCGAGTGGCTGGGAGTGATCGCCGGCTGGCGGGGGGACTGGGCGCGGGCCAGGCGGCTGTGGGGGGAGGCCCTGGACCTGCACGAACAGCTCGGCGCTCTGGACGAGATGGTGGACGTGCTCTGCCGGAGGGCCGACGGGCTGCTGCGCGAGGGCGATGTTCCCGCGGCCCGCGCCGACCTGCGGCGCGCCACCGAGCTGGCGCGCGGGACGAGCGCGTCGCACCGGTCGCCGATCGAGCTGGGCTGGGGCGAACTCGCCCGGCGGTGCCGCGATCACGCACGGGCGCGCGAACACTACGCGGCGGCGCTGGACGCCGCCGGCCCAGGCGGTTACGTCACCGAGAGCATCGCGTCACTCGTGCTCACCGCGCTGGGACGGCTGGCCGAGGCAGAGGGCGACCACGCGGAGGCCGGGCGCCGTCACGGCGAGGCGCTCGCGCTGGCGCGCACGTCACCGGCGGTGACGATGGATCTCGCCCAGGTCACCGAGGGGTACGCGGGGCTTGCCCTGCTCGAAGGCGCGGCGGAGCGGGCCGCGTTCCTGCTCGGTGTGGGGGTGGCGTTGCGCGGTGCGGCCGTCACCGGCGACCCCGACGTCGCGAGGGTCGCCGCGGGCGCCACGGAGCTCATCGGCGCGGAGGCCTTCGCCGCGGAGTTCGCCAGGGGCGCCGCGCTGAGCCGGGACGATGCGCTGACAGCCATCTCCTGACTGTCAGCCGGCTGTCACCGGCCTGTCAGCGCTCCCGGTGAGGCTCGGGGACATGAGGAACAGCAACGTCCTGATCTCCGGCGCCAGTATCGGCGGCCCCGCTCTCGCCTACTGGCTCAACCGCTACGGCCACACCGTGACCGTGGTCGAGAAGGCCCCCGCCCTGCGCCTCGGAGGCCAGGCGGTCGACTTCAAAGGCGAGACCCACCTGTCGGTGCTGGAGCGGATGGGCATCCTGGAGGACGTACGGCGGTTGCAGACCGGCGGGACCGACCAGGAGATCGTTGACGCGAACGGCCGCAGGCTGGCGGTGATGCCCGGCGAGTTCACCGGCGGCGAGCTGGAGATCCCGCGCGGGGAGTTGTCCCGGCTGCTGTACGACAGGACGCTCGCCGCCGGGTGCCGGTACGTCTTCGGCGACTCCATCACCTCGCTCACCGAGACCGAGGGCGGCGTCCACGTCACGTTCGAGCACGGCGCTCCGCAGGTCTTCGACCTGGTGGTGGGCGCGGACGGCATCCACTCCAACGTTCGCCGGCTGGCCTTCGGCCCCGAGGCCGACCATGTCCGCTTCCTCGGCCACTACTACGCCCTGGCCGACCTCCCGCAGCGCTTCGGGAAGATCGCGAAAATGTACAACGAGCCCGGCAGGCTGGTCGCCATCGGGGGGCCTGGAGCCGATGCCTTCTTCGCCTTCGCCTCGCCGCCGCTCGACTACGACCGCTACGACGTGGAGGCGATGAAGCGGATCGTGATCGACGCCTATGCCGGGATGGGCTGGCAGACCCCCGCGGTCCTCGACGCGGTACGGCAGGCGGACGACTTCTACCTCGACTCGATCAGCCAGGTCCGGATGGAGCGCTACGCCAGGGGCCGCGTCGTGCTGCTCGGTGACGCCGCCTACGGCAACACGCTGGGCGGTTTCGGCACCGGCCTGGCCATGGTCGGCGCGTACGTCCTGGCCGGAGAGCTCGCGGCGGCGGACGGGGACCATCGGGTCGCCTTCCGGCGCTACGAGGAGGGGTTCCGCGGCTACGCCAGGATCGCCAGGAACGGCAACGCCGGTCCCTTCCTCGCCCCCGGCACCCCGGGCCGGATCCGGATGCGCAACTGGATTTTCCGCTACGGATTCCTGCTGAAGCTGATGCTGAGGCTGACCGACAGGTTCGCGACCAACATAACCCTCAAGGACTACCCGTCGATGGTGCGCCGCTGACCCGGCGCGGGTCAGGACGCCGGTCATCGGCGGGCTCCTTCAGGTGGAGGGTGCCGGGGCGCGCTCGCGGTCGAGCGGCGCGTACATCGCGCTCCGCCTGTCGAAGAGTCCCACCGTGACGAAGTAGACGTTGGCGATCACCATGAGCGTGATCGACGTGCCGGCGTACAGAGCGGTGCCGAGCGCGGGGACGGCGTCGACCGGCAGCGTGTAGGCCATGACCACGCGCGCCGCGGAGTCGAGGAGGGTGCCGGCGCCCCACAGGACGGTGGTGACCCGCCAGGCCCTGCGGAAGCGGGGGATCCGCTCCCACAGCACGTCCCACGTCTCGCCGGTGCCGCGGACCGGGAACCTGTGCTCCAGCAGCGGCCGGCTGAACAGGAAGGTGAGCGGCATCCCGACCCGCAGGCTGGCCAGGAACCAGAGCCCGACGGCGGCCGTCAGCCACCCTTCCCTGGCGAGCAGGAACCGCTCGCTGCCGCTGATCAGCGACGCCCCCACGCCCAGCACCATCATGGCCGTCATGAAAACGGAGAGCCCGTCGACCCTGCGCTCCCTGACCAGCGTGTAGGTGCCCATGGCCGCGGGCACCACGCTCGTGACGAGCAGGGACAGGTAGACGCTCATCCCGGCCGAGCGCAGCACGTAGTACAGGGCGGCCGGTACGAGCAGGTCGACCAGCAGGCGCAGCAGCGTGCGCCGCCCGCTCGGGGCGCTCACGGCTCGCTCCTGGTCGCCAGGTCGAACAGCGTCACCAGTTCCTCGGCGCAGGCGGTGAGGTCGAGATCGGGTCTGGCCTCCAGCAGGAACGGCAGGCCGTCCAGGGCGCGCTGCACGGTCGCCGCCATGACGAAGGTGTCGAAGTCGCGGAACTCGCCGCCGCGCTGCCCGTCGCGCAGGATGCGCTGGAGGTGGCCGAGGACCTCGTTCTCGTCGCCCTCGTCGTAGGAGCGGCTCGCTCCGCCCTCGTCGCGGAAGTTGAGGAAGATCTCCATCATCGCCCGCATCCGTGGGCGGTTGTCCGCGATATACGCGACCAGCGCGGTGATGTAGGTGCGCAGCGCGTCACGGGCACAGGTCACGCCGGCCATCCGCCCGGCCATGAACCGTCCGATGTGATCGTAGAACTCGGCGACGGCCGCGCTCATCAGCTCGTCCTTGCCGGCGAAGTGGTACGAGATCAGGCGGGTGCTGCTCAGCCCCGCCCGTTCGGCGATCCGGGCGAAGGACGCCTGGCCGTAGCCGAGCTCGGCGATCGTCTCGATGGTCGCCTCGATGATCTGGGCGCGCCTGGCCGCGCCGGTGAAGGAGCGCTCGGCGGGTGTTTCCCTGCCCTGGCTTACTTGCATGAGTAAAAAATACGTCATACGAGTAATGCGGGCAAGCGTGCCGGGCCCGGTAAGGCCGGCTGTCCCGTCCGATTCGGGTGCCGCTCGCCGGCCGGCGAGCGGCACCCGGTCCGTGCGCGCCCGAGTCGTGTCCGGGGGCCTCGGGCGACGGGATCGAAAGGTGCCGCGAGGGCGGGCGGGATGGTTGGATCGGGAGGCATGGCGGTTGGTGATCCTCATCGGGTGGTCGAGGCGGTCTGGCGGATCGAGTCCGCGCGGGTGATCGCGGGGCTTGCCCGGATGGTGCGCGATGTCGGCCTGGCCGAGGAGCTCGCGCAGGACGCCCTGGTCCTCGCGCTTGAGCAGTGGCCGAAATCCGGCGTACCGGATAATCCCGGAGCCTGGCTCATGCTGACCGCCAAGCACCGGGCGATCGACCTGCTCCGCCGCAGGACCCGCTACGAGCACAAGCTCGAAGAGGTCGGCCGGGACATGGAGATCCGTCAGGAGGAAGCCGAGGCCGAGCTGGACGACGCCCTCGACGACCACATCGGTGACGACGTGCTGCGCCTGCTCTTCACCGCCTGCCATCCGGTGCTGTCCACCGAGGGACGCCTGGCGCTCACCCTGCGCCTGCTCGGCGGCCTGACCACCGAGGAGATCGCGCGTGCCTTCCTGGTGCCGGAACCGACGGTCGGGCAGCGGATCTTCCGGGCCAAGCGCACCCTCGCCGAGAAGCGGGTGCGCATCGAGCTGCCCGCCCCGGCCGAGCTGGGCGAGCGTCTCGCATCGGTGCTGGAGGTCGTCTATCTCATCTTCAACGAGGGCTACTCGGCGACCGCCGGTGACGACTGGATGCGCCCCTCGCTCTGCGAGGAGGCGCTGCGCCTGGGCCGGATCCTGGCGGGCCTGATGCCGCGGGAGGCCGAGGCGCACGGCCTCGTCGCCCTGATGGAGATCCAGGCGTCGCGCCTCCGGGCCAGGACGGGGCCGGACGGTGAGCCGGTCCTGCTTCCCGACCAGGACCGGGGGCTGTGGGACCGGCTACTGATCCGCCGGGGGCTGGAGGCGCTCGAACGTGCCGAGGCGCTCGGCACGCTCGGTCCCTACGGCCTGCAGGCCGCGATCGCGGCCTGCCACGCCCGCGCGCGGTCCACCGACGACACCGACTGGGAACGGATGGCCGCCCTCTACCGGGTGCTCGCCCACCTCGCCCCCTCACCCGTGGTGGAGTTGAACCGCGCGGTCGCGGTGAGCAGGGCGTACGGCCCGGCGCGGGGCCTGGAGATCGTGGACGGGCTGGCGGCGGAGCGCGCGCTGAGGGGCTATCCGCAACTGCCCGCCGTACGGGGTGATCTGCTCGTGAGACTGGGCCGCCTCGACGAGGCACGCGAGGAGTTCGAACGGGCCGCCGAACTCACCCGCAACGAGCGCGAGCGGACCCTCTTCCTCGCCCGGGCGGCCGCCACCCACGGGTGAGCGAAGGCGGCACCCCCGTCGGACGAGGTGATGCGCGCCGTCATCGGCGAACTCCTCGCCCTCGTGGTGGGCATCGCCTGGGCGAGCGAGCAGTCGACCGGCCACGACCTGATCGAGCGTCTGCTCTCCCTGTCCGCCACGGGCTTCGCCGCGGACCGGTCGCCGGACTCCGCTCCGGCCTGACCTCACCTGGGGGCGTCCCCGGTGTTCGACGGGCTCTGGCCGGTCGGCACGGTCGGGCTGAACCGTACGGGCAGGGCCTCCAGGCTGCGAACCCACAGCGAAGGGCGCCATCGCAGCGCGTCCGGTTTCACGGTGAGATAGACGTCGGGCAACCGGTCGAGGAGGACCTCCACGGCCGTCTTGGCGATGATCTCGCCGAGCTCGGGCGCGGGGAAGGGGCAACCGTACTCGCCGTGGCTGAAGGACATGTGCGCCCGGTTGGCGCCGGAGCCGGCATGGGCGGCCGGTTGCACCTGCGGATCGGCGTTGGCCGCGGCGACGCCGAGCACCAGCATGTCGCCCCGGCGGATGCGCCGCCCGGCCAGCTCGCAGTCCTGCACGGCCCAGCGTGAGGGCAGGTTCGGCGAGGGCGGGTCCTTCCACAGCACCTCGTTCAGCGCCTCGCCGACGCTGCTGCGGCCACCCTGCAGGCTCATCGAGAAGTGGTCGTCCACCAGCATCAGCCGCAGGGTGTTGCCGATCCAGTTGGCGCTGCTGTCGTGGGAGGCGATCATCAACACGATCAGGTCCTGGACGATCTCCTCGTCGGTGAGCCGCGCGGCGTGTGCCAGCAGATGCGAGGTGATGTCGTGGCCCGGCCGGGTGCGCTTGTCGGCTATGAGCCGGCCTATTTTGTCCAGAATTCGGGGAAGCGCCGAGGCGGCCTCCTCGCTCCCGCCCAGCACGTGGTTGACGTCCTTGACCAGGTCCGGCAGGTCGGTCTCCGACAGCCCGAACAGCCGGGTGACGACCTGAGCCGGAATCCGGTAGGCGTACTGGGAGATCAGGTCGGTCTGGCCGTCCCCTGAGAACTCGTCGATCGCGAGGTCGGCGACCTGCTCGCAGATCAGGGTCAGCTCGGTGCGGTCGACGGTGTCCAGCGCGTCGCTGATGGCGCCACTCCGCCGCTGGTGCTCGACCCCCTCGGAGTACATCACGGACGGCTGCCATGTCACGTACGGGAGCGACGGCCAGTCCGGGGGGAGGTGATCCCGCATGTTCCAGCGCCTGGGGTCGCGGCCGAACAACTGCGGCTGGCTGGTGACATGGTGCAGCTCGCGGTAACCGATCACGAACCAGGCGGGCATGTCGTCGAGGAGAACGGGGACGAGGGGCCCGTGCTCGCGGCGCATCTCCTGGAATATCGCGGCCGGATCGTCGTCGATCAGTGACGCGTGCAGCCGTACGGCATCGGCGTGGTCGGGGTATCCCTCCAGCGGCCCCCGTCTCGGCTCGGGATTCTGAGATGTGGGCGAGGCGGCGGACGGGGCTGCGGAGTCGGGCAGGGGAGGGGAGTTCGTCACGGCATGCTCTCTCAGGCGGGCGACTGGTCGTGGGTGCGGGTGAGGTGCTCCATGAGCGTGATCAGCACGTGCTTGCACGAGGACCGCTCTCTCGCGTCGCAGTCGATGAGCGGGACCTCGGGCGACAGCGCCAGCGCCTCGCGCACCGAATCCAGGGTGGGCCCGTCGGTGAAGCGGTTGACTGCGACGACGAACGGGGTCCGGTGGTGCTCCAGCCGGTCGATGGAGTACCAGGAATCCTCCAGGCGGCGGGCGTCCACCAGCACGACCGCGCCCAGGCTGCCGGCGAACAACTGGTCCCACACGAACCAGAACCGCTGCTGACCGGGTGCGCCGAACAGGTAGAGCACCATGCTCGCGTTCAGCGTGATCCGGCCGAAGTCGAAGGCCACCGTGGTGGTCGTCTTGGTCCGTACCCGGCTGGCGTCGTCGATGCCCACGCTCGCCTGGGTCATGACCTCCTCGGTGCTCAGCGGGCGGATCTCGCTCACCGAGCCGACCATGGTCGTCTTGCCCACCCCGAACCCGCCGACGATCACGATTTTCAGGGCGTCCGTGGCGGTCGTGCGTAGCGGCGTTCGCACGGCGGCCGCCATCTGGTCAGAGGTTGTGGAGTGCAACGAGCACCTGCCTCAGGATTTCGGGATCCGGTCGTTCGGCCTGTGCGGCGATCGACGGATGACGGACGGTGATGCGACCGGTGTCCAGCAGGTCGCGCAGCAGGATCTTCACCACGCTGACCGGCAGCCGCAGCTCCGCCGAGATCTCCACCACCGCCGTCGGCCGCTGGGCCATCCGCAGGATCTTGATGTGCTCGGACTGCATACCGGGGGTGGGGGCGCACTCGCTGACGATGAGGGAGACGGAGTCGAAGGATTTCTCATCGGCGCTGGTACGCCCCCCGGTGACCGTGTAGAGCCGGTCCGGGTCTTCTCGGTCGATGGCTCGCCGTGTCATCCGCGGTCGTCGCTGTTCTCCGTTTGCCGTGGTGCCGCGGTGAGGTACACCCCGATCTGCTCCACCAGTTCGTTCATGTTGTGCGCGATAAGCCCCACCTCGCCGTCCTCCTCGGCCACCACGGCCAGGTGGGCGCCGTCTCCGGCCGGCACGATGAGCAGCAGCCCGCCGGCGAACTCCACCATCGCCTGCCCCGCTCCGATGCCGTCCCCGAACTCGGCGGAGGCGCTCAGCGAGAGGCTCTGGATCCCGGCGGCCAGGGCGGAGAGCTGGTCGGCCCCGTCCCGGCCGAGGCCGGCGGTGAAGCACATCTTCAGGCCGTCCCTGGTCAGCACCAGCACATGCCTGATCCCCGGGGTCTTCTCCTTGAGGTTCTCCAGTAGCCAGTCGAAGTCACGATCGGTGGTGTGCGAAGCGTCGGTTGTGCTCATAGAAACGACGGGGTGCCCCTTCGGCGCGGGCGCGGGAGGGACGGCCCCTGCCTCCTCATCTGTGAATCCAAAGATGTCCGGTGGTCGGCGGACGCGTGTCAGGAGTCGCCCGGGGCCGGGGAAGGGGCCGAAGAAGAAGTACGCCCACGGCCGCCGGCTTGGCGGAACGCGGCGAACCTCGCCGCCGAGTCACGCCCATCGCGCGCGGGCTTGGCCGGCGATGTCTGCCGCGCCCTGGTCGCCTCGGCCAGCGTCTGCCCCCGGCGCCGCCTGGGCAGCAGATCCTCGGACTCGTCGGCCGGCCCCTCCTGCGCGGGTAGGGCCGGTGCTGGTACGGCGGCCTTCACGGGGCGGCGGACCGACGAGTCGACGACGGGCGGCACGGTGGCCGACAGGGGCTGCGTGATCAGCAGGCGCGGGATCAGCATCACGACCCCCATGCCACCACGGGCGGACGACCGGAAGCTGACCGTCAGGCCGTACTTGTCGACCAGGCGTCCCACGACCGCCAGGCCCAGCCGGGTACCGGACAGCGTCCGCAGGTCGAGCGGCTCGGATACGAGCCTGGTGGCGTGCTGCCGCTCGCGCGGGCGCATCCCCAGACCACTGTCCTCGACCGTGATCACGACGCCGGCGTCCTCCTCGTCCACGTACACGTGGACCTCGGTGCCGTGCGCCGAGAACGTGGCGGCGTTGTCCATCACCTCGGCCAGCGCGTGCATCACGCCCTCGGCCGCGTACCCCGCGACGGCGACGGTGCTGGTGGAGTGCAGCCGGATGCGCCGGTAGGCGCCGATGCGGCCCATCGCGCCGCGCAGGACGCTCTCCATGACGATCGGCCGGGTCCATCGCCGCCCGGAACGGCCGCCGCTCAGCAGCGCGACGTTGTCCGCCAGCCGGCTCATCTGGGAGATGCGGTGGTCCAGGTCCAGCAGGTCGGCGAAGATCTCCTCGTGCTCGCCGTACTGCTCCTCCAGTTCGCGCAGCCGGGCGAGCAGGCTGGTGGCCTGTGCCTGCACCCGGGCCGCGGCCCCGGCGCACGCCGCCATCACGGCGGTGCCCCTGCGCTCGCTCTCGGAGAGCTGCCGCGCCGTCTCGCGCAGCAGGTCGCGCAGCGGGTCGTGCCCCGGCTGGTGTACCTCGGCCAGTGCGGCGCTCACCGACATCCGGTTCGTCTGGATCCGCCTGACCAGCTCCGGCAGCGTGTCGTCGGTCAGCCGGGAGATCTCGTCCTCGGTCGCCTCACGGGACACCTGGGCGACGGCGCGCTCGCGTTCGAGCAGTTCGAGCTCGTGCCCGGCCGCGTTGAGCAGCTGCCGCAGCGGGCCGTCCGGAGGCTGTGGCACCTGGGAGAGCGCGTCGGCGACCGAGGCGCCGTCCCGCACCTGACGCCCCAGCGAGGGCAGCGACTCCTCGGCCATTCGCAGCGCTTCCCGCTCCAGCCAGGTGAACCGCGCGCCGGCCCACTCGGCCTGCTCACGCAGCCGGCGACCGGTGCCGGAGTAGTGGACGATGGCCGCGGCGGCGCCGGACAGCAGTACGGCCGAGACCCCGCCGACGAGCGCCATCAGCTCTCTGGCCTCGTAAGGGGCGGCGGACATCGCCCACAACCACGCGCAGACCGTAATGATCATGGTGCCGAGAGAGGCGAGGACCGTCAGTTCCCTCGGTGAAAACCTTCTCTGCGCCCGGCGGGGTACATCTACTGACATCGGCGTCCTCGGGGGTGGCGGCAGAGCATGACAAGGCCGCGTCGAACCTGATGTTCCCCCTGCGAGACAGGACGGCCATGCGGTGCCGTTTCACAGCAGAGCGTGAACAGGCACATACCGTAGCACCACGCCTACGACTAAGAACAGACAGTCACTCTCGAACCATGTGTTTCAGTTTTAATCAACCACGAGTCAATGCGTCCACTGACCAATGCTCGTTATTCGGACATTTGTGGATATGTGGTGATGATTTTCCGTGGGGGTTCGAGGTGTGCGGCCTTGCCGCCCCGATGGAGGCGGGGGTGGGGGCTGTCCCGCTCTCGTGCCGGGAACGGGGCCGCCGGTTCGCCGCGCTTTTCCCTGTCGCTCATCCAGGTCCAAGTGTCCGCCCGCAAAAAGGACAATCATTTCTATATCGTACATTTGGCTTATTGTGCGCCGTTGGGTTGTGTGGCCCGGGACTCTCCCCGGTCCCGGCGGTTCGGCGCTCCGTCGCCACGTCGAAGCCGTGGGTCTCCCTGCGACAGCGGAGACCCACGGCGTGGGGGTGAAGCGCCTGATCAGCGAGGAGAGCGCGTTGACCACCGCTGATCAGGCGGGCTCAGAGTGCCTCAGGGGTAGGAGACGAGCTTGGACGGGATCGTGGCCGTGCCGAAGGCGGGGCCGCCGGTGCCGTTGATCACGTGGTTGATCCGCCCGTTGCCGCCGAGGGAGACGGTGAGCAGGCTGTGGAACTTGACGCCGGGCTTCACCGGGGTCTCGAACGCGTTCTCCACCTCGATCGTCGGGTCGACGTTGAAGTAGACGTAGCTGCCGAGACCCCAGCCCTCATGGGTGTTGACCGCGGGGCCGACCTTGTAGGCGGCCCAGCCCTTGGTGCTGCCGTTCATGTAGGCCGCCTGGTTCGGCGGGTCGTACGCCTTCTCGTTCTGGAAGAAGATCGTCCGGCCGCGCTCGCCGTACCACTCGACGTCGTACTTGCGGTAGTGCTCGACGAACAGGCCGGTCGCCAGGACGTCGTCGCCGTTGACGATCAGGCCGGTCTCGGCGGTGTTGACGTTCCAGCCGATGCCGTCGCCGTGGTCACCGCGCCACAGCCAGGTGTGGTCGATGATCACGTCGTCGCTGTTGACGACCACGCTGGTGGTGGCGTTGCCGGCGAAGGCGCCGCCGATCCGGACGAACACGTCCTGCAGCGTGGTCGGGTTGGCGGCGTGGTCGGCGCTCGACCCCGGCGGGCCGACCTCGATGAGCACGTCGGACTTCTGCGGGCCCGCGTCGACCAGGAAGCCGGCGAGCCGCACGCCGTCCACGTCGGCGACCTTGACCGCGCTGACGCCGCCGTCGGGGATGATCGTGGCCAGGCCGAGGCCCAGGACCACGGTGTTCGCCCTGGTCACGTTGATCGGCTGGTTGACGTGGTAGATGCCGGGGGTGAGCAGCAGGTGCAGGCCCTGGCTGAGCGCGGCGTTGATGGTCGCTGCCGTGTCACCGGGCTTGGCGACGTAGAACTGACCGAGCGGGATCGAGCTTCCGGGGGTGGCGCCGTTCGCCCAGCTCACGCCGCGCGCGTCGGTCCGCTTGGCCGGGACGAACACCCGGTACTCGTTGCCGGAGACGTAGAGGTACGGCTTCTCGCGGCTGATCGGGGTGTTGTCCAGCGTGGTGTAGGACTTGTCGGCGAAGGCGGTGGCGGGAGCGCCCTGCACCCCGGAGAACACCATGTTCCACACGCCGTTGACCCAGCCGCCGACGGAGCTGTCCCGGGTGTACCACTGCTGCTGTGAGTACGGGCCGACGGCGCCGTCGATCTTGCTGTCGGCGATGTAGCCGCCGCTGGCCCAGCCGTAGCCGGTGGGGGCCAGGTTGAGCGCGCCCTTGATGTGCATGCGACGGAACGGCGCGGCCTGGGAGACGGCCCACTGGTTGGTACCGCCGGGCGGCTGGACCGACAGGTTCTCCGTCGAGCGCCAGAAGTTCTGGGTCGCGTTGCCGCCGAACCAGCCCGCGTCGACGGTCACGCCGTTGACGGTGACGTCGTCGGGGGACTGCCCCAGACCCATGATCGAGGTGTAGAAGCCGACCTTGGCGTTCACGTTGTAGGTGCCCGGCTTGAACAGGAAGGCGTGGCGCCCGGTGCCGAACTGGGCCGACTCCTGCTGCTGGAAGACGGCGTCGAGCTGGCTCTGGATGCCGGCACTGGACATGGACGGGTCGAAGACGTGAACGTTCGGTCCCAGATCCCCGCCGCCGGGGATCACCGGACCGTCAGACGTGGTGTAAACGGCGAACTCCCACAGTGAGTATCCGTAGCCGGTGGCTCGGGTGGTGCCCTGCATCCGGACGTACCGGGCGGAGCCGCTCACCTCGTGCGACTGAACGCCGCCGGTGGCGCCCGTGACGGTCTTCAGGTCGGTCCAGGTGGTGCCGTTGGCCGACCCCTGGAGCTTGAACGCGCTCGCGTACGCGGCCTCCCAGCGCAGGTCGATCTTGCAGATGGTCTGGGGCGAGCCCAGGTCCACCTGGATCCACTGCGGGTCGCTGGCCGCGCTGGACCAGCGGGTCCCGTTGTTGCCGTCGAAGGCGGCGCTCGCGGGGGTTCCGCCGTTCTCGGTGGACGACGCGGTTGAGGTCTTGTTCAACGCGGCGTTGGTGGTCCCGCACTGGCCCACGGGGTTCGAGCCGCCACCGAAGACCTGGAACTCCCACAGTGAGTATCCGTAGCCGGTGGCCCTCGTGACGCCCTGCATCCGGACATACCGGCCGCTGCCGGTGACGTCCCAGCTGTCGATTCCGCCGTCACCGCCGGTGACGGTCTTCAGGTCCGTCCACGTGGTCCCGTTCTCGGACACCTGGATCTTGTACCCGCTGCCGTACGCGGCCTCCCAGTTCAGCACGACCCTGCTGATGCTGGACGAGGCGCCCAGGTCCACCTGGAGCCACTGGGAGTCGCCGACCGCGCTGGACCAGCGGGTGCTGGTGTCGCCGTCGACCGCGGCGGCCGGCGGGGTTCCGCCGTTCTCGGTCGAGGAGGCCGTCGCGGTCTTGCCCTGCGACAACAACGTGTCGGCGAAGGCCGGGCTCGACGGTACTGCGAGCAGAGCCGCCACGACTGCCGTGGCAGTCCATAAGGCGGCAGGACGGAACAGACCTCTCATGCTTGTCTCCACAGTGGATCCGGGGGGTGGAAGGTCCGACGGCAGATGAGGCGCGACTACGGCACCCGTAAATCAACGCCTTATTTCTACACTTAATTTAACTCGTCGGAAACATGGGGTCAATAGGTCACGCGTCACGGATGGGGTGGATCGGGGTTCCGTCCCCGCGCGTGGGAGGCGCCTTATATTTGTGGTGCCATAAAAGCTTTCGCGTCGTCCACCGCGCGGCCCACCGTGTTCCCGACCGGCCCGCTCTGCGGAGCACCCGCCAACGCCTACGGGACACCGGCAGGCCCCCTCGCCTGCCGGTGGATCGGAGCGTTCAGACGCGGGGCACGACGTGGCCGAAGCGGAACACCCGGGCCGGGTCGTAGTGGTCCTTGAGGGCGTTGAGCCTGCGCAGTGTCGGCTCCGGCCAGGCGCGGGCCAGGTCCTCGGGGGCGAGCATCGGCCCGTGGAAGTTGAGCTGCGTCCCGCCGGTCTGCCAGGGAGCCAGGGCGGAGAGCACGGCACCGCCCACGGCCGGGATGACCGTGTCGAGCAGTTCGGGAACGGGGGCGCCGATCACCAGCACGCCGAAGGCGGCGTCCCGCCCGCCCACGGCGTTCGGCCGGCGCGGCTCGCGGCCCAGCGCCCCGCCCAGCTGGCGCACCTCCACGACGGCCAGTGGCACGTCGGCCGCCGGGCCGGCCGCCGCCAGGAGCGCTTCCACGGTCTCCGCGCCGAGCTCGCGCAGCAGGGCGCCGCGATCCCAGCTCGGCATGGGGTGCACCGGGTCCTGGTGCACGGAGTCGATCGCGCTGAACGGCATCTGCGCGATCTCGCCGAAGATCGGTTCGGCGACGGCCCGCATCGGGGCGAGGAGGGCCTCCGCCTTGTGGGCGTCGCCGAGGTGGGCGAAGCGCAGGTGGGTCACGAAGCGGCCACGCAGCTGCGGGGGGAGCTCGGGCACCGGGGGCAGGCGCAGCATCGCCACCGAGGTGGTCGTGGCCTCCGGCAGCGTGCCGGCCCAGGTCCGGTAGGCGTGCAGGACGGCGGGGGTGTCCTCGGCGCTGAAGTAGAGGCCGCCCCCGTACAGGGTCGACACCGGGAACAGGTCGATGACCATGGAGGTGACCACGCCGAAGCTGCCCTTGCCGCCGCGCAGTCCCCAGAACAGGTCGGGTTCGGTGTCCGGGTCCGTCACCCGGACCATGCCGTCCGCGGTCACCACGGTGATCTCCCGTACGTGGTCGGCGGCGAAGCCGAAGGTCCGTGAGATCGGGCCGATGCCGCCGCCCAGCGTGTAGCCCACCGCCCCCACGCCCGAGGACGAGCCGCTCAGGGGCGCCAGGCCGTACGGGGTCGTCTGCGCGATGACGTCCGCCCAGCGGCAGCCCGCGCTGACCCGCGCGGTGCGGCTGGACGAGTCGACGGTGACCTCGCGCATCCTGGAGGTGTTGATCAGCAGTGCCCCGTCGGAGGCCTGGACGGCGCCGTGCCCGGTGGCCTGCACGGCGACGGGAAGAGAGTGGTGGACCGCGAAGTGGACCGCCGCCATGACGTCCGCGGTGCGGGTGGCGCCCACGACGACGGCCGGGTGGTGCCGTACCGCGGTGTTGAAACCCGCGGTCTCCTCGTCGTAGCCGTCCTGACCAGGAGACAGGACAGGGCCGGCGACCTGGCCTCGCAGGACTTCCAGCTCTCCGCCGAGATGCTCGGCTGTGGAAAAGGCGGTACTCATGAGGGTTCTCCCGATGGTGTGAGACGACTCGCGGCGTGGGGCGAGGTCGCAGGGCCTCGATCGGCCCGGTCCTCCAGTTATCGCAGCCGGCACTTGGAGACGGCTGGGTTGTGAATGGGTGCCCGGCGGCCACGGCGATCGGAGTGGTGGCGCCGGTCCCGGCCGAGGGCCTAGAGGTCTCCTAGCCGTTTCCTAGACGGCCGTGGGACGCTGCGCGCATGTCGTCGCCACTGGAGTCCCAGCCCTCCAGCACCCTGCTGCTGCGGGAGGTCCTGGCATACGCGGGTGCGACGGGTCCCGATCTGCTCGACGAGGCCCTGGCGGAGGCCCTGTCCGAGGTGTCGGTCGCTCGCTGCCGGGTGTACGTGCTGGTCGATCTGGCACGGCCGGTGGACGATCCACCGGTGGCCGGTGCCCTCGTCGAGGTGGGGCAGCCCGCCCGGGACGCCCGCCTGCGAGCCCTGGCCGTCGCGCTGCCACACCGGGGACGGGGGCTCGGCCGGAGGCTGCTGGGTGACCTGCTGACGGAGATGCGCGCGGACGGCGTCCAACGGGTGCGCTACCGTGTGGCGGCGGCGGATCCGGGAACGTTCTCACTCCTTGGCTCCTCCGGTTTCGTCGCCGCCGACAGCACCCCCATCGCGGCCTGCCGATACGATGAACCCGCGATCGAGGCATTGGCGGTCGCGTGGCTCGTGCGGGAGTTGTGATGCTCGCGAACGGTGGCGAAGCACCGGATACCGTCCAGGCCGCGGCGTGCCTGGATTTCCGCATCCTCGGACCGGTGGAGGTGGCCGACGGCACCGGTGCGCTCCTCGACCTCGGATCCCGCAAGCAGCGGGCCGTGCTGACGCTCCTGGTGCTCAACGCGCCCCATGTCGCACCCCTCGACCAGATGATCGACCGGCTCTGGGCCGACGAGCCGCCGTCCAGCGCGACAGGAACGCTCCAGGCGTACATCTCCCAGCTCCGTAGGATCCTCGAACCGCTGCGCAGCCCTCGGTCCCCCGCTCGCGTCCTGCGGACCCGGGAGCCTGGGTACCTGCTGGACATCTCGCCCGATCAGGTGGATGCCAACCGCTTCAGCCGGGCCGTCGAGGAGGCGCAGGCCGCCCTGGCCGATGGGCGGGCGGGGGAGGCCGAGCGGTCTCTGGACGCGGCACTCGGCGCCTGGCGAGGTGAGCCGCTCGCCGACTTCTCCGACCGCTCCTTCGTGGGGCCCACCGTGGCCCGCCTCACCGAGGTGCGCCTGTCGGCGCTGTCCACGCGGGCCGAGGCGTGGCTGCTGCTCGGCAGGTTCAGCGAGGCCGCCGTCGAGGCCGGGCATCTGCTCGATCTCGATCCCTACCGGGAGGGGGCCTGGGCTCTGCTCATGCGCGCCCTGTACCGCGACCGCAGGCAGGCCGAGGCGCTGGCCGCCTACCAGCGCTGCCGCACCCTCCTCGGTGACGAACTCGGGCTCGATCCCAGCCTTGAACTGCGCCGTCTCGAACAGGCCATCCTCGACCAGGACGAGTCTCTCGAAGGCTCCTGGCCGTCGATCGCGCGCAGGGAGGAGATCTCGCCCGCGCGCGGGGACGGATCGTCTCGCGGAGAAGACGTCGTGGCTCCCCGGGCGGCAAGGGAGTGGCGCGCCCCCGCTCCGCGCGGGCGCAGGCTCGTGGGCAGGGAGCCCCACCTGCACCGGATCCGGGAGCGGGTGCGGGACACGGCCCGTGGTGCGGGAGGTGTGCTGCTGGTCAGCGGTGAGTCCGGCGTCGGCAAGACCCGTCTGGCGGAGGCCGCGGCCGAGATCGCCGGGGAACTGGGCGTCACCCCGGTGTGGAGCCGGTGCGTCGAAGGGCGTGGCGCGCCCGCGTTCTGGCCGTGGATCCAGGTGCTGACCGCCCTCGAAGAAGAGGCGGAGGCCGGCGCCGGAGGGCTTGAGGCTGTGACCCGGGAGGCAGCGGGGGTCGAGAACGTGATCCGCCGGTTGACGGGCGCGGACGGGGCCTCGGTCGCGGACGATCCCGACACCGCGCGCTTCCTGCTGTACGACGCGGTGGCCAGGGCACTGTCACGACGGGCGGGCGCGGCACCGGTGCTCATCCTCATGGAGGACGTCCACTGGGCGGACGCCGCGTCCCTGAAGCTGCTGACCTTCCTCGGCGGCGACCTGCACCGGGTGCCGTTGCTCGTGCTGGCGACCCTGCGCCCCGAGGCCGCCGAGGCGCGGCCGGCGCTGACGGACGCGCTCGGCGATCTGGTCCGACAGCGCGGTACCGAGCGGATGAACGTCACCGCGTTCACGCGGGAGCAGGTCGCCGACTACCTGGACGACGCGGGCCCTGACGATCCGGACCGGTCCGGCCGTGCGGACATCGGCCCCGACCCGGCCCTGGCCCGCGCGCTGCACGACCGTACCGGTGGCAACCCCTTCTTCCTCGGCGAGGTGCTCCGCCTGCTGGACAGCGTCTCGCCCCTGGACCAGGTCGCCGCTGCGGACGTCACCTCCCTCTCCGTCCCCGAGGGGGTACGCGACGTCATCACCCAGCGGGTCTCGCGGCTGCCCGAGGACTCCCAGACGCTCCTGCGGGCAGCCGCGGTGATCGGCAGGGACGTCGACGCGGACGTGCTGGAAGCCGCCACCGGGATCGGCGGCGCCCGGATGATGATGCTGCTCGAACCCGCGGTGGCGACCGGCCTGCTCACCGAGGTGGCCGGAGGCTGGGACTATCGCTTCTCGCACGCGCTCGTCCGCGAGGCTCTCTACACGGGGCTGAGCCGGCTGCAGCGGGCGCAGATCCACGGGCGGGTGGGCGAGGCGGTCGAGAATCTTCACCCGGGAAACCTGGAGCCGAGGTTGCCCGTGCTCGCCCACCACTTCGGTATGGCGGCCAGGATCGGCCACTCGGCCAAGGCGACGTCGTACGCCGTCAGGGCGGCGGTACAGGCGGCGGCCCGCCTCGCCTACGACGAGGCGGTCATGTTCTGGGAGCAGGCGCTCGCGGCGCTCGATCCGCAGTCCGCAGATCCGGCGTTCAGCCGCGGTGCCCTGCTCATCGAGCTGGGACGGGCGCGCAGGGTGGCCGGCGACGTGATCGCGGCGCACACCGCCCTGGACGAGGCCGTGACCCTCGCCACCCGTAAGGGCGACGACGCGGCGGTGATCGAGGCGGCGACGGTCTTCGGCGGGGTGACGCTGTGGAACTGGCGCGCCTACGGCGTGGTGGACACGCGCATGATCGACGTGCTGGAGGACCAGCTGAACCGGCTGCCACCCGGGAGGGAGGCGGTCAGGGCCGAGCTGCTGGGGACCCTCGGGGTGGAGTTCTACTACAGCGAACGGCGGTGGGAGGGAGCGCGTCTCGCGGCCGAGGCGGTCGCGCTCGCCCGGCGGGCCGGTGACCACCGCCTGCTCGCGCGCACGCTCAACAACTTCGTCATCGCCTCATGGACCCCGGAGCACGAGGAGGAGCGCTACCGGGCGGCGGAGGAGATCCTGTCCCTCCCCGACCTGCCCCGGGCCGCCGAGATCATCGCCCGCCTGCACCGGATGCCGACCTTCCTGCGCGAGGGAAGGCTGGCCGACTACGACGCCGAGCTGGCCCGCTGCCTGCGCCTGACCGGCGAGGTGCGGATGCCGGAGCTTGAGACGCAGGTGACCTACGCCGCGACCGGGCGGGCGATGCTCGACGGCCGCTGGGAGGAGGTGGAGAGGCTTGCCGCGACCGGCGCCGAGAGCTACCGGCGCATCAGCCTCTGGGGCCCGGAGTACATCCATCTCCTCTGCGCCTTCTTCTCGTCCTGGGCACAGGGCCGGCACGGGGTGCTGCTGCCGGAACTGCT
>NZ_JBEXUE010000138.1:0-21518 GCF_040614275.1 Streptosporangium sp. NPDC006013 | reverse complement strand
ATCCCGTGACCAGGCCGATCGCCACCGGATCGGGCGCTCATTCCGGAGCCAGCCGGTAGCCGACACCGATCTCGGCCGGCCGGGAGCGAAGACGAAGACCGGAAGCGGTCAATACCCAGTGTGATCACATGATTACTGGTTATGGTGGGCGCTGCACTGTTCCGGCCCGCCAAGGAGATCATGGATGCGCATTCTGGGAGTTCTCGCCGTCGCCCTGCTCTGCGCCGGCTGTGCTGAGCGGGCCGTCGACACCCATCCTGCGGGGCACGGCCCGGCCGTCGCCTCAAGCGCGGAGATCCGCCTTACCGGGGGCGGGGTGTTCTCCGCCCCCGAACCTCGTGCCTCCGTCATCGCCTACGACACCACGCTGGTGCCGCCGGGAGCCACGGCCCGGGTCACCGCGGAGTCGGGGGCGGTGCTCGCCACCTCCACGGTCACCGTCACCGGCATGCTCCCGGGGCGCACCTACGGGGTGCATCTGCACGTCAACCCGTGCGGTCTCAAGCCCGAGGACGCCGGGCCGCACTACCAGCACGCCCACGCCCACGCCAGTGCCCAGAACGAGGTCTGGCTCGACTTCACCACCGATGCCCGGGGGGAGGCCGCCGCCACCGCCACCCGGGACTGGGCGTTCGTCGCGGGCCGGCTGCCCAGATCGTTGGTGATCCACGCTGAGCCGACCCGCACCGCCGGCGCCGAGGCCGGCGCCGCAGGCCCCCGCGTCGCCTGCGTCACCCTCATCCAGTCTTAGGGTGTGTTCTGCGGATCTTTCCGCCTGCTGCGGTCGCCCAGACAGCGCCCCGCGGCGTTGTCGTCGCCCATAACTCCGTTATGAGCTCCTCCTCTGCCTTGCGGGGCATCCGTCTGGGCGATCCTCGCTACGGCGAAGATCCACAAAACACACCCCCGGGCGTCCGGTGCCCCGGCGCTCCGCGATCAGGCGTGGCCCGCGGGGATGGTACCGAGGCGGCCCGCCTGGTAGTCCTCGAACGCCTTGGCGAGCTCCGCCTGGGTGTTCATCACGAACGGCCCGTAGTGCGCGACCGGCTCGCCGATCGGGCGCCCGCCGAGCACGATGACCTCCATGTTGGGGCTCCGGCTCTCCTGGGTGCCGGCCGCCGACAGTGTGATGGTCTCGCCGTCGGTGCCCAGCCCCGGAAGGCTGCCGAAGCCGTCGAAGACGGCCAGCTGGCCGGACTCGATCGGCTGCCGGTCGCCGCCCGCGGTGCCGTGGCCCGACAGGACGTACGCGAGCGCGTTGAAATCCTTGCGCCAGGGGAGCGTCAGCTGGGAACCGGGGCTCAGCGAGGCGTGCAGCAGGGTGATCGGTGTCCTGGTGGAGCCGGGGCCGGTGAACTCGCCGACCTCGCCCGCGATCAGGCGGACCAGCGCCCCGCCGTCGTGGCTGCTGAGCAGGACGACGTTGGTCCTGCCGATGTCCTGGTACTTCGGCGCGACCATCTTCTCCTTGCCGGGGAGGTTGACCCAGAGCTGGATCCCGTGGAACAGGCCGCCCTTGGCGACCAGCCACTCCGGGGGAGCCTCCTTGTGCAGGATTCCGCCGCCGGCCGTCATCCACTGGGTGTCGCCGTCGGAGATCGTGCCGCCACCGCCATGCGAGTCGGCGTGCTCCATCACGCCGTCGATCATGTAGGTGACGGTCTCGAAGCCCCGGTGCGGGTGCCAGGGGGTGCCCTTGGGCTCGCCCGGCGCGTAGTCGACCTCGCCCATCTGGTCCATCATGATGAACGGGTCGAGATACTGGGGCTTGATCGTCGCGAGTGCCTTGCGGACCGGGAAGCCCTCTCCCTCGAATCCGCTCGGGGCTGTGGTGATCGCCAGCACCTGGCGCTCGCGGACCGCGTTCAGCGGCTGCGGCAGGCGGGGCAGGGTCAGTAGGTTCTCTACGGTCACGGCCGGCATTGTGGATTCCTTCCTGCGATGTTCGCAGGCGACAACTCAGTTGATGTTTCAACTATTCCATGGCGGACGAGATCGGGGAAACGGGCCGGTCGCGGGTCAGCCGAAGACCGCGGGCGGGGGGACCGGGGTGACCACGGCGTCGCCGTCGTGCAGCGGGCGGGCTCCGGCGATGAACCTGACGATGTCCTCGCCGTACACGCAGCGGGCCTGGGTGAGGCCGCCTGCGGCCCTGCGGGTCAGGTCGGAGACGGGGAGCGGCATCCGGGAGGCGGCGACGATGAGGTTGCCGAAGCGGCGGCCCCGCATGATGCCCGGCTCGGCGAGCAGCGCCACCTGGGGGAAGGTTTCGCGGACGGTGGCGAGCACCCGGCGGGTGAAGGCCAGCCCCTTGCCGTCGGCGACGTTGATCAGCACGGTGCCGGTGGCGCGCAGGACGCGGGCGACGTCTCCCATGTACTCGGAGGTGGCCAGCTCGATCGGCATCGTGGCGCCGCTGAAGGCGTCCAGCACGAGCAGGTCGGCCGAGTCGTCCCCGAGCCCGGCGGTGGCGGTGCGGCCGTCGAGGAGCCTGACCTTGAGCCGGGGCACCGACTTCAGCCGGAGCTGGTCCCTGACGAGCTGGACGAGCCCCTCGTCGGGCTCGGCGACGATCTGCCGGGACCCGGGACGGGTCGCCGCGACGTAGCGGGGCAGGGTGCAGGCGCAACCGCCCACGTGCACCGCGTCCAGCGGACCCTCGGCGAGCAGGTCGACGACGTCGGCCATCAGCTGGACGTACTCGAAGTCGAGGTAGGTGGCGTCGTCGAGGTCGACGTACGACTGCGGCACGCCGTCCTTGGAGACCACCCAGCCGGAGGGCCTGTCGAGGTCCTGTAGCAGGTCCACCTCGCCGAAGGTCACCGGATACCGTCCCGGCATCGGCTCCCGCGCTTCCCGCCTGCCCATCAGCTGGATCCTCTTTTCCGCGACGTGCACCCGGAGAGAAACCATATGCCCCGTTTCCACTACGGCGGGTCTCGGCTGGAGGAGACGCCGGTCCACGGCCGCGGCGTGTAGGGAGAATCACAACCTACGATGACGTAACTTACGCTACCGTAGGTTTATGGCCACGACCGTCGCAGAAACGCTCGCCGAGTCCGTCAAGCCCCGCCTCCGCGGCTGGTTGCACGCCGGGGCGCTCCCCGTGGCACTCGTCGCGGGATTCGTCCTGGTCGCGCTGGGGCCCACCCCGCAGGCGAGGATCGCCGCCGCGGTCTACGCGATCACCTCCGGCCTGCTCTTCGGGATCTCGGCCACCTACCACCGGGGGGTGCTCTCCCCGCGCACGGAGGAGGTGCTCCACCGGCTCGACCACGCCAACATCTACCTGATCATCGCGGGCACCTACACCCCGTTCGCGCTGCTCGCCCTGGACGCTCCGGCCGACGCGGTGGTGCTCGGCGTGATCTGGGCGGGTGCGATCGCCGGGGTGCTCTTCCGGGTGCTGTGGGTCAACGCCCCCCGGTGGCTCTCGACCGCCCTCTACATCGGCCTCGGCTGGACCGCTGTCTTCGTGCTGCCGCAGCTCGTGCGGGGCGCGGGCGTGGTCGCGGTGGCCCTGGTCTTCCTCGGCGGGGTGCTCTACACGGCGGGCGGCGTCGTGTACGCCATGAGGCGGCCGGACCCCTCCCCCCGGTGGTTCGGCTTCCACGAGGTCTTCCACGCCTTCACCGTCGCCGCCTACCTGGTGCAGTACGTGGCGGTCTCCCTGGTGGTCTACGCGGCGGCGTAACGTGCCGTTCTCCGGCGAACTGACCCGGCCCGACCTGCGGCAGGTTGATTTGACTGATTTGTGGTCTCGGAAGGAGTGGTCCCCGGGAAGGGAGACGGTCATCGAGAGGGGCTCGGGCCGCACGGTCCCGGCACCCGGGCATACATGCCCAGGGTGCCGGTAAACCGAAAAATCTTCATAAGAACCGCCTCCAGCGCGTAATGTCTCCGTGTAGATGTGTCAATTACGGGGGATCATCTCTTTGGATCACCGTGGAGGGGACATGGACGTGCACGCCCGTCTCGCTCGTCATCTGCTCGTCGACGGCTACCGGCTGGTGCTGGACCTTGAACGGAGCCGAGGTTCCCGGCTCGTCGACGCCCACACCGGCCGGAGCTACCTGGACTTCTACAGCTTCTTCGCCTCGGCCCCGCTCGGGGTGAACCCGTTCGACGACGACCCCGAGTTCCTGGCGCTACTCGGCCACGTCGCCGCGAACAAGCCCGCCAACTCCGACCTCTACACCTCCCACCTCGCCGACTTCGCCGACACGTTCGCCAGGGTGCTCGGTGACCCCGAGCTGCCGCACCTGTTCTTCGTGGAGGGCGGAGCCCTCGCCGTGGAGAACGCGCTGAAGTGCGCCTTCGACTGGAAGAGCCGTCTCAACGCCTCACGGGGGCGCTCACCCGAGCTCGGTGGCAAGGTGCTCCACCTCACCCGCGCCTTCCACGGGCGCAGCGGCTACACGCTCTCGCTGACCAACACCGACCCGATCAAGACCGACCGGTTCCCGCAGTTCGACTGGCCCAGGATCGAGGTGCCCGCGATCCACCTCGGTGACGTCGAGGCGGCAGAGGAGAGATCCCTGGCCGCGGCGCGGGCGGCCTTCGAGCGCCATCCTCACGACATCGCCTGCTTCATCGCCGAGCCCATCCAGGGGGAGGGCGGCGACAACCACATGCGGGCGGAGTTCCTGCTCGCGATGGAACGGCTCTGCCACGAGCATGACGCCCTCCTCGTCCTGGACGAGGTGCAGACCGGTGCCGGGACCACGGGCACCCCCTGGGCGTACCAGCAACTCGGCCTGAGTCCCGATGTGGTGGCCTTCGGGAAGAAGGTCCAGGTGGGCGGGATCATGGCGGGCCGCAGGGTCGACGAGGTGCCGGACAACGTGTTTCAGATCAGCGGCAGGATCAACTCGACCTGGGGCGGAGGACTGGTCGACATGGTCCGATCCCGCCGGATGCTGGAGATCGTGGAGCGCGACGGCCTGATCCCGCGCGCGGGCAGGCTCGGCGCCGAGCTCCTCAAGGCGCTGCTGGAGATCCAGGCCGGCTTCCCCGGCCTGGTGGAGAACGCCCGGGGGCGCGGCCTGATGTGCGCGTTCGACCTGCCGGACGCCGCGCGGCGCGACCTGTTGGTGGCCACGCTCAGGGAGGACGAGGGCGTGCTGGTCCTGCCCTGCGGCGAGCGCTCGGTACGGTTGCGCCCGGCGCTCTCGATCGCCTCCGAGGAACTGAGGGAGGGCACGTCCGCCATCGCCCGCGCCCTGGAGGTCTTCCACCACCCGAGGCGCCCCGCCCGGTCGGGCCCGACGGCTCCGAAGCGGTCCGGAGACGTCGTGTCGCCGTTCAGCAGTGCTGAGGGTCCTCGCGCGCGGCCCGTTCCAGCCACAGATCGATCGCGGTGACCCGCGAGTCGACCCCCAGCTTGGCGTATATCCGGTTCACATGGTTCTTCACGGTCTTCTCGCTCAGAAACAGGTGCTGGGCGATCTGCCCGTTGGAACGACCCGTCGCGATCAGTTCCATGACCTCGGTCTCGCGCCTGCTCAAGCCCGTCACGACTGTGGGTTCCGCGTCGAACGTGGCATCGTCGACTCTCATCCGGCCTCCGTGGTTGCAACACGGTCAGGTCGCCGAAACCCCCGATCCTACGGCGTAGCGATAGCTGCGAGCATAACCCGCAATATCCACTTTTGGTGGGTAACGGGAGTGGAAATGCAGAACGACCGGTCCCGAGGGACCGGCCGTTCTCATGGGGTGAGCGAGGGGACTTGAACCCCCGGCATCTAGGACCACAACCTAGCGCTCTGCCAACTGAGCTACGCCCACCATCGCCGCCGTGGCAGCACATGAAAAGTGTAGCGGTCTTTGGGAGTCGTTTCGTACCGGGTTTCCCGCGAGCCGGTCAGGGTTTTCGCGCGGACACGGTCTCGGCCAGTTCCCTGGCGGTGGCGGAGTCGGGTCCCGGCTGGGGCACGAAGACCGCCGCGCGGTAGTAGCGCAGTTCCCGGATGCTCTCGACGATGTCGGCCAGCGCGCGGTGGCCGCCCTGCTTCTCGGGCGAGGCGAAGTAGACCCGTGGGTACCAGCGCCGGGCCAGTTCCTTCACCGAGGAGACGTCGATCATCCGATAGTGCAGGAAGGCGTCCACGGCGGCCATGTCCCGGGAGAGGAACGACCGGTCGGTGGAGATGGAGTTGCCGCACAGCGGAGCCTTCTTCGGCTCCTTGATGTGTCCCTTGATGTATTCGAGCACCATGGACTCGGCCTCGGCCAGCGTGACGCCCTCGCTCAGCGCGTCCAGCAGGCCGGAGGCGGTGTGCATCTCGCGCACCACCTCCGACATCTGCTCGATGGACTCGGGCGGGGGTTTGATGACCACGTCCACACCTTCGTCAAGCTGGTTCAGCTCACCGTCGGTGACCACGCAGGCCACCTCGACGAGCGCGTCACGGCCAAGGTCAAGCCCGGTCATCTCACAGTCGATCCAGACCAGCAGGTCACTCATAGCCTTCAGGGTAGTACTCCGTTACGAGAGCTTGAATGACTTGATCACCTTGTCCACCGTTGAGATGCCGAGATTGTCGGGCACGCTGATGTAGGCCAGCGCCGCTCGGCTGCCCTCACCCCGGTCGACGATCAGGAACGCGGCCCGCTCCCGCTTCCACTTCCAGCCGTTGGCCTCCGACTGCTCGGAGAAGTCCAGGTCGAAGACGAACAGCCGGGCGTCCTTGCCGCTCACCTTGACCGCCTTGTCCTCGACGATCTTCCGGCGGTGCGGGGGGCTGTAGAAGTTGGGCTCGATGACCTGCAGCAACGTCGCGGCGACCGAGCGCATGCTCTCGACACCCTGGTAGCCGTACTGGTCGGGAAGCTCGCCGGTCAGCACGTTGCCGACCCAGTTGCCGCCCTTGCCGTCGAAGTTCTCGTGGGCGGTGGCGACGGCCGCGCTGGTCCAGGTGAACCCGAGCCCGCTGCCGGGGCTGGGAGGTACCTGCCACGGCCCTTCGGGGATCTGGTAGGACAGGCCGGTCACGGGGTCGGTGATGCGCCCGTCCACCGGCTGGGGCGGCGGGCTCTGCGAGGGCGTCGGCTCGGGGGTCGACTCCCGGCTGGGTTCCCGGCTCGCCGAGGGGGGCGGCGTACGGGACGTGACGGGCTCGCCGGCCTCGTTCCTGCTGTCGGGGTTGATCAGATACATCGCGGCGACCACGATCACGACGATCAGGACCAGCGCACCGCCACCGCCGAGGATCCACGGGAGCGGACCGCTCTTGCGCGGCGGCGGCCCGGACGGGTGAACGCCGTACGGTGGGAGGGGCATCTGCGCCGTGTTGCCGTTCGGCTGTCCCGTGCCCGCCGGTCCCTGCTGCATGGTCTGCTGGTCCCACTGGCCGGTCGGGCCCGTTCCCGCGGGCTCTCCCGGCGAGGGCGCCGCGGCCTGTCCCGTGGGGGGAGGCTGGGAGGAAAAGGGGCCGGTCTGCGATCCCTGAGGCACGCCCTGCCCTGTGGGGACATCCGTCTGATGGGTGGCATCGGTCCACTGGTGGCCGTCCCACCACCGCAACAGCGGCGAGCCGTAGGGATCGGGGTACCAGCCGGAGGGGGTCTGCGTGGTCATGGCCGTCAGAGTAGTAAGAACGGCTTTGTACTGCATTGTGGACCTTGCGGATCACTCATGAACATTTGTAGGTGAAGGTGGCTCTGTCCTGGACCTTCTTGCCCTCGGGGGCCGGCGAGAGCAGCGACAGGGTGATGGTTCCCTTGAAACTTCCCTCGCCCTTGACCGTCCAGTCCAGGCTCACCTTGTGCGAGGTCGCCCCGGACGAGATCTGGTCGGTCTGCACGATCGGCTCCTTGCGGTCGCTCCGCTTCCACTGGTAGCTGACCTCCCCGCCCGCGCCGTTGGTGTGCAGGACACCGGTGATCTTCACCGTCGTGTCGCAGCCCTGGGTCTTCCTGGGGGCGCTGACGTCCACCTTCGTCACCTCAAGCGGTGTCGACGAACCGCGGAACAGCCAGAGCGCCAGCGCGCCCACGACCATCAGCGCGAGGATCGCCGAGGAGAGGATCGTACGACCGCGACGCCGCCGAGCATGGGGGACCGAGGTGGCCCTGAGCCTGTCGGAGGGCGGCTCGGTCTGCTGCTGGTCCCGGCCGGCCCGCCAGATCTGGGCGGCCGTGGTCTCGGCGGGCACCCCGGGGCCGAACCGCAGGACCACGTCCTCGGGCCGGTGCTCGTCGGCCCCCAGGGTTCGCTGCTCGCCGGTTCCCGGAACGTGGAGCAGCGTGACGATCTCCCCCTCGTCGGGGGCGGCCGGTACGGGCGGCGGGGGCCCTCCCCGGCCGGGCGCCTCATACGTCGGCCATCGGTGCAGGGTCTCCGCGAGCCTGTCGCGGGTGGTGAACCCGGAGGGCAGCACGTCACGCCCGGCGAGCAGGGCGTCGCGCGCGGCGGCGAGCCCCCGGATGGAGGCCGTCGCCGCCACCCGTTCCAGCAGCCCCGCGGCTTCCCGGTCGGCCGAGGCCCAGGTGGCGGCCAGCCCCCGGGCGAGTGACGCCCAGGCGGCCACGTCCCGCTCCGGCGCGGGCGGGCGGCCGAGCAGCGCGTCGAGCAGCCCCCGCTCGGCGAGCAGTGCCGACCCGTCCGGGGCGATCACCACGGTGCCCGGGTGAAGCTCACCGTGGATGAGCCCGGAGGAGTGGACGGCCAGCAGCACCCGCGCCGTCTCCATCAGGACCGTGGCCGCGCTGCCCGCGTCGGGCCCGGGTGATCCAGCGGCTCCGGACAGCAGGTCGCGCACCGTCGGTGCCGCCGGTTCCGAGGTGATCAGCCAGACCTCGTCCTGGGCCGTGATGAGGTCGGCGATCGGGACCAGCCCGGTCAGGCCGCTCTGCGTGAGCCTGCGGTCGGCGACCACGGCCGCGATCAGCCTCTCGCGGGCCGAGGGATCGGCGACCAGTCGCGGGTCGAACCTGAGCGCGCCTCCCCGCCGTCCGTCGGCCGCGACGGCCGACGACCAGATTCCCAGGTCTCCGGCCCAGGTAGGACCGGTCAACCGGAATCCGGCGACGCCGCCCCGGTCAGTGTTCATGATTCCGCCCGTTCCCTGGTTACCGGCGTCTCCTGTGCCGTCCCGCCACGCCGCGCTTGACGGCCAGTGTGACCGGCACGGCACCGCTTGTCACCAGGCCCAGCGCGAGGAGTGCCGAGGGGGCCGTCTCGACGGGGGGCAGGGGCGAGCTGGTGAGCTTAGGGGTTTCCTCGGAGGTCGGGGTTTCCTCGGGGGCCGTCTCGGAGGGGGCGGGTGAGGACGTGGTCGGCCGCGTCGTCGGCTGCGTCCGGGTGGGCTGGGCCGACGGCTGGGTCGGGGCCGTCGTCGGGGCCGTCGTCGGGGACGGCGATCTGGTCGCGGGGGTACTCGGGTTGCCGGGATTGCTGAGCGTGGAGCTCTCCTCGGGGGAGGGAGACTCGGCCGGCTTCCCGGTCGGCTTACTGGTCGGCCGCGCGGTCGGCTTCCTGGTGGGCGTCGCCGACGCCTTGGGCGTCTTGGAGGGCGTCGCGGCGGTCGGCACGGGTGGGAGGCCCGAGGCGGTGCTGCTCGGTGTGGGGGTCGCGGAGGGCGCGCCCGCGGTCGGTGACGCCTCCGCGGGCTCGTCAGGCTCGTCGAGCTCGTCGCCGCCGTCCCCGGGGAGCACCGTCTCCAGCGGGTCCGAGGGGGTCGGGTCCTTCGTGACGGCGGAACTCTGCGGCTGGATCTTCGTGGTGCCGCCCGATCCGACCAGTACCGCGGTCAGCCCGCCGATCACCGCGATGCAGCCGACGCCAATGAGGATCTTGACGCTCAGCTTGCTGAGCGAGGAGGTCCTTCCCCCCTTGCCGCCGAGCTCGGTCGTGGCCAGCGAGGTGTCGGCCGCCGGGGCGGGCGCGTCCAGCGGGAACAGCCCGGCCAGCAGCCCGACGATCCCCGCCAGGCGGCGGCGGCCGCGCTCCTGCCAGTCGGGACCGTAGGCGTCGGCGGCCACGGCCTCCAACTCGGTGAGGAACGCGGAGGCGGTCGGCGGCCGGTCGGCGGCGTGCTTGGCCAGGCCGCGCTCCACCAGCCCCTGCAGGGCCGGGGGCACCTCCTCGACCGGCGGCGGCATGACCTGGTGCTGGCGGGCCAGCGCGGCGATGTTCGTGGCCCGGAAGGGGCGGGTGCCGGTCAGGCATTCGAAGAACACGACAGTGGCGGCGTAGACGTCCGTGGAGGGCCCGGCCGGTCCGCCCACCCACTGCTCGGGGGCCATGTAGGGCGGGGTGCCCGCGGGGGCGTCGCCGTCGCCGGAGCGGAGCGCGATGCCGAAGTCGACGAGCTTGCTCTTCCCGTCTGCCTCCACCATCACGTTCTCGGGCTTGAAGTCGCGGTGCACCACGCCCGCCGAGTGCGCGGCGGCCAGCCCCATGAGCGAGCCCTTGAGCACGAGCAGCGCCGCCTCCGGGCCGGTCGGCCCCTCCGAGCGCAGCAGCGCGCGCAGGGCGACGCCGTTGATCAGCTCCATGACGATGGCCGCGCCGTCGCCGGTCTCGACGTAGTCGTAGAGCCGGACGGAGTGCGGGCTGTTCAGGGTGTTGAGCACCCTGGCCTCGTGCCGGAAGCGCGCCACGAAGCCGACGTCGCCCCTGAGCTCGTCGGACAGGTACTTGATCGCTACCAGGACGCCGTCGGCATCGTGGCGCGCCATCGCCACACGCCCCGCCGCGCCGGTGCCCAGTTCGCGGATCTCGGTGTATCCGGGGACTCGCCAGGCCGATGGCGTGCCGTACATAACGGTCTCCTCAGTTGTCTGGGCCCCCACCCATAACAGACGGACCGTAGCTTAGCCATAGAGAAACGCATTTCGCGCATTAATCGCGAATCAGTCTCACTCCATAGGGTCGATCGGTAGGAGCGGCGGGGTCTCGCACGGACAGGCGCGCCCCGTGGTGCGTCGGCCCGCCGCGGAGACTCAACGAACGGGCATGGTTCGTGACGCGATGTGCGCGGGGACGGCCAGGTCCCCGGTCATCGCGGGATCGGGCTCGGGAGCTCCCCAGACCTGGTGGAGCGGCAGGACCCCCGCCCAGATCGGCAGCTCGTAGTCCTCCTCCTCGTCGATCGGCGGGCCCTGTCGCACCTTCACCGACGCCTCGGCGAGGGAGAGGGCGAGCACTGTGGTCGCGGCGAGTTCCTTCCTGGTGGGCGCGCGGCTGGCGTCCCACTGGCCGGGGGCCAACTGCTCGGTGATCGCCCGCAGCCCGGCCAGATGCTCCTCGCCGTCCTCCACCCGGCGGACACGGCCGTAGACCATGGCGCAGCGGTAGTTGAGCGAGTGGTTGAAGGCTGAGCGGGCCAGCACGATGCCGTCCAGGTGGGTCACCGTGACGCAGACCTCGTCCGCGTTCCGCAGGGAGGTGGCGCCGGTGGAACCGTGCACGTAGAGGGTGTCGCCGATCCGGCCGTAACCGGTGGGGACGACCATGGGGAAGCCGTCGACCACGACGCCCAGATGACAGACCAGCCCGGCGTCCAGCACCGCGTACAGATCCTCGTGAGAGGTCAGGCCCCTGTTCTTCGAGCGGCCGAGGGTGGTGCGGGGAGTCGTAGAGAGCATGGCACTAGCCTAGAGAGAAGTGGATACCGAGAACATGTCCACTTCCATGCGCTTACAGGAGACCACTTTGCCGCGCCTCGCCGTCGACCTGCCCGTTTCGGTGGACCGCGAGTCCGGTACGGCACTCGCCGTCCAGCTCGGTGACCGCCTCAGGGCCGCCATGCGCGACGGCGCCCTCGCCTCCGGCGAGCGACTGCCCTCCACCCGTGCCCTCGCCGGCCAGCTCGCGGTCAGCCGTACCGTCGTCACCGAGGCCTACCAGCAGCTGTACGCGGAAGGCTGGCTCGAAGGACGCCACGGCTCCGGCACCTACGTGGCCGACATGGTGGTCCCTCCCGCGAACGAGCGCGCTCGCGGCCCCCTCGCGCCACCTCCCGTCGCCCTTCCCGGCCAGGACACCCCGCCGGGGGACGGCGGGCGGGTGATCGACCTGCGTCCCGGGCGGCCGTGGGTCCACGACTACGACCGGGCGGCCTGGCGCAGGGCCTGGCGCGGAGCGGCCGACCTGCCGCCGGCGAGCGACCCCGATCCCCGCGGCCTGCCCAGGCTCCGCACGGCCCTGGCCGAGCACCTGCGCAGGACCAGGGCGATCCCCGTCGGGCCGGAGAACATCATGGTCACCCGGGGCACCGGCAACGGGCTCGACCTGGTCGCCGCCACGCTCCTGCGGCCCGGTGACCGGGCCGGCGTCGAGGAGCCCGGCTACCGCGTCGCCAGGAACGTCTTCGCCGGGAGGGGAGCGGAGATCGTGCCCTGCCCGGTCGACGAGGACGGGGTCGTCGTCGACCGCCTCCCGGATGACCTGCGTGTCCTCTACACCACTCCGGCCCACCAGTACCCCCTCGGCGGCCGCCTGCCCATCCCGCGCAGGGAGCGCCTTCTCGCCTGGGCCCGCCGCACCGGTGCGATCCTCGTGGAGGACGACTACGACGCCGAGTTCCGCTACGACGTCGCGCCGCTGCCCGCCCTGCACGGCCTCGGTCCCGAGCGGGTGGTGCTGCTGGGCAGCCTGAGCAAGGCCCTGACGCCGGACATCGGCGTCGGCTGGCTGGTCGCCCGGCCGAGCCTCATCGAAGCCATCGCCCTGACCAGGGACGACCTGGCCGACCGCACCGGCGGCCCGGCCCAGCAGGCGGTGGCGGTGCTCTGCGAGAGGGGGGACCTGGACCGGCACCTGCGCCGGATGCGGCTGGAGTACGCGCGCCGCCGGGCCGTGGTCGTCGACATCCTCGGCCCCAGGGTCATCGGCGACACCGCGGGCCTGCACGTCATGGTGGAGCTCGCGGAGCACGCGGTCACGCCGCTGGTCGAGGCCGCCCGTGCCCGTGGCGTGCTGCTCGACTCGATGACCCGCCACTACCACGGGCCGCAGCTGCGGCACGGCCTGGTGATCGGCTACGGCTCCGCGTCGCAGGCGGACGTCAGGCGGGGCGTCTCGGTGGTCGCCGAGCTGATCGGGTGAGAAAGGACCGTTCCCGCACCGCCGCGAACCCTGCTCAGGGGGATTGCAGAGACGTTCGCAGGCGGCCGTACGTCTTGAGCGCGCGGTCGGCGGTGGTGCGCAGGAGCGGGTTGGCCAGGACCGTGCCACGTGCCTTGCGCACCGGCACCCGCAGCATCCAGTGGACCCCGGCACCGGGGCTCAGCCGGGCGATCCGGCCCTCCGAGACCTCGTACTCGCCGTTCTTCAGCTTCTCCTTGTACTCCTTCTCCCCGCGGCCCATGTCGATGACTCCGATCCCGGCCTCGGCGGCCTTCTCGGCCATGGCCAGGTGGTGGATCAGGCCGGGGGAGTACTTCGCGAAGGCGGTGTCGTAGGCGGGGAACCAGCCCGCGAGCGTGGTGCCGGTGCGCAGGCCGAAGTGCCCGGCGACCGGCCGGTCGCCCACGTACACCATGTCGAGGACCCCGCCGAAGTGCTCGGTGTCGGTGGCGAGGAACCGTTCGACCAGCTCCACGATCCACGGCCGGGCGAACCGGTCGTTGCGGCCGGTGCGCCGGTACTGCTCGGTCTTCCAGCCGAGCAGCGTGCGCAGCGGCGCCAGGTCGGTGGTGGCGTAGTCGTGCCGGAGCGGCCCGGCGTCACGCTGGAGCTTGCGGCTCTTGTACGCCGTCGAGCGGTAGGTCTTGCCGGAGGTCACCTTGATCGTCTCGATGTACGACTCGAAGCCGTCGCGGAGATCGATGATCGGTGAAGGGTGCCTGCTGTGCCCCGGCTGGAGCAGCGGCTGCCCGGCGATCAGGTGGTCGAACTCGTAGACGGCCAGGCCGCACGCCCTGATCAGGCGCTGCGCGTCGATCTCCACGTCCTTGGCGTGGACCAGCCCCTGCGCGTCGGTCAGGCCTGCGGCCACGGGCATGCCGATGCCCATCGGATGGCGTTCGAAGGGGAAGAACCCCACCACGTCCTGTCCTTCGTGCAGCACCGCGACCCGGACGCGTTCCTGCAGGGCGCCGACGGTGACTGTGAACTCCGGCGACAGGAACGGGCTGTCGAAAGCGGCGTCGGCACCCTGGAGAGTCCTCCAGCGATCGATGTCGACCGGTCCGAGATCACGGGGTTGAACGATTGAGACGCGCATGAGCTCCTACTGGGATGTGCGGGGTCCCCTTACGTCATCCTGTGCAGAATGCCGTAAAGCCCAAGCATGCTGGTAGGGACGTAATGTAACGATAAAGTACGGAAGGAATTTCCCCGTAGTCGGGAAGGCAACGTTTCGGGATCTCATTGTGAGGTCCCGGCTGGCGCCACTCACCCGAGTGGCGTTCTAATGGGGGCCATGAGCACCCCTGGCATCGACTGGTCCCGCCTCGTCGAATGGATCGCGGCCAACGTCCCCGGCGTCGGCGAGCCCACCGGGGTCTCCCTGATCGCCGGTGGCAGATCCAACCTGACGTACCTCGTCGAGACCCCCGGGCGCCGCCTGGTGCTGCGCCGGCCGCCGCTGGGCCACGTGCTGCCGACCGCCCACGACATGAGGCGCGAGTGGCGGGTGATCTCGGCGCTCGCGCCGACCTCGGTCCCGGTGCCGGAGCCGGTCGCCTTCTGCGACGACCAGGACGTGATCGGGGCGCCGTTCTACCTCATGGCGCACGTGGACGGCGCGGCCGTGCGGAGCCAGGAGGACACTCGGGATCTCACCCCCGAGCAGGCCCGGAGACTGTCGGAGCGGCTGGCCGAGGTGCTCGCCGCGATCCACGCGATCGACTACGAGAAGGCGGGCCTGGGGGACTTCGGACGCCCCGAGGGATACATGGCCCGCCAGCTGGAGCGCTGGGGACAGCAGTGGGAACGGTCGAAGACCGGCGAGTTGCCCGCCTACGACCGCCTGGTGGCCCTGCTGCGCGAGCGCCTGCCCGCGCGCTCAGCCTCGACACTGGTCCACGGTGACTACCGGCTCGACAACACGCTCGTGCGAATCTCGCCGGACCCCGACATCCTCGCCGTCGTCGACTGGGAGATGTCCACGCTCGGCGACCCCCTGGCGGATCTCGGCCTCACCCTCACCTACTGGCAGGACCCCGGCGACACCGAGCGCGCCTCGATCCCGGTCGCGGCAGGCGTCACCGTGACCCCCGGCTTCCTCACCGCCCGCGAGTTCGCCGCACACTATGCCAAGGTCTCCGGCGCCGACCTGTCCGACCTGGACTTCTACCTGGCCTTCGGCAACTACAAGCTCGCCGTCATCGTGGAGGGCATCCACGCCAGGTTCAAGCAGGGCAAGACCGTCGGTGAGGGCTTCGAGCACATCGGCGCCGCCGTTCCCACGCTCGTCGACCGGGCGCTGCGGGTCCTGGAGGGCTGAACCCGCGGTCGCGGTCGCCGTCCACCTTCGGACCCGTGGTGTGGGTGCCGCACGGCCCGGTGAGCAGGGTATGACGGGAACTACTTCTGGCTTTCAACCGTCATGCAAGTCGCCATGGATACGCTGGCGACGCGACCGGTAACGCTTGTCTGTGAAGCAGCTCAGCTCACCGTCACGTCCGTTGTCGCTGTGGAACGCTACATTCATTGACCTGCGAGGATCGAGGAATCGGTGATACCGACTAACGGACGGCACCAGCGACGGCGCCCGGCCTGGCCGGTCGCACTGGGAGCGATGGCGGTAACGGTGGTGCTGGTGGTGGGCATCATCGCCTTCGCCGCCAAACCGGACATTCCCCGCGGACAGCGTATGACAATTCCTCCCACGCAGGCGGCGCCGACACTGGAGGAACCACCCGCGGTTCAGGACTGGCCACGCTGGGGCATCACCCACACCGAGTTCAGCGCCGACAACGAGAGCGGCGCGGTCACCGAGGCCGCCTCCCACATGCTCAGCCGGGTCCCGATGCTGCAGAACCAGCACATCATGGGCTGGGGCGCGGGCAACCCCGAGCCCGCACCCGGCAAGAACGACTTCCGCGACCTCGACCGTCGCATCAAGTTCATGTCCAGGTCCCAGGCCATCCCGATCATCACGCTCTGCTGCTCGCCCGACTGGATGAAGGGCGGCACCTCCGGCCGGACCGACTGGACGCAACTGGAGACGGCGCCCCGGCGCGAGCACTTCGACGACTACGCGAAGCTCGCCGCGACGGTCGCCAGGCGCTACCCCACGGTCAAGCACTTCATGGTCTGGAACGAGCTGAAGGGCTTCTGGAACAACGCCCAGAACCGCTGGGACATCGAGGGCTACACCGAGCTCTACAACAAGGTCTACGACGCGCTGAAGGCCGTCGACAAGGACATCAAGGTCGGCGGGCCGTACGTGTCGGTCGGCAGCACCACCGCTCCCGAACAGGGGGCGGAGATCAAGGGGCCGTGGGGGAGCGTCATCCAGCGTGACCTGGAGGCGGTCGAGTACTGGATCGAGAAGAAGAAGGGCGCCGACTTCATCGTCGTCGACGGGGCCTCGGTCACCAGGGAGGCCGGTGCCTACCCCGACGAGTTCACCGCCCTGGGCAAGTTCGGCGCCCTCACCACCTGGCTGCGGCAGAAGAGCGGCGACCTGCCGGTCTGGTGGGCCGAGTGGTACGTCGAGCCGGACAGCAGGGACTGGAGCGAGGAGCGCCGCATCGCGGTGCAGACCGCGGCGATGATGGAGTTCGCCACCAGCGGCGTCACCACCTCGCTCTACTGGAGCCCCCAGCGCAAGTCCACCGGCGACGACCAGGTCTGCCTGGGCTGCCTGTGGCACCCGAGCACCGGTGCGGAGATGCCCATGGCGGGCATCCTGAGCGGCTTCACCAAGTGGTTCCCGCTCGGGACCAAGCTGGAGACGGTCACCTCCTCCAACGAGAAGGTGCGGGTCCTCGCCCAGGAACGGCAGCTCGTGATGGTCAACACCACCGACGCGGCCGCGAGCACCACCGTGGACGGCAAGCAGTTCGAGCTGAAGCCGTACGAGGTCAAGTGGAGCGAGCGTACCGGTGCGTGAGCACCAGGCTAGGCTCGCTCAGGACGGGAGGGTCTGCGCCAGTTGGTGAACCAGCGCAGTAGCCATTCCACGGGCCCGTACTGATGGCGGCTCAGCCACCACCGGCTCCACACGGCCTGGACCGTGAAGATGGCGATGCCGATCGACACCACGGAGAACGGACTGAGCTGGTCGACCAGGCTCATCCCGTAGCCGGTGAAGATCAGTGAGCTGATCAGCGACTGCCCCAGATAGTTCGTCAGTGCCAGCCTGCCGGGAGGCGCGAGCGTCCCGGCCAGGCGAGGTGCCGAGGGGAGCAGACGCAGCAGGGTGGCGGCGTAGGCCGCGGCCAGCAGCGGCGCGGTGACCAGGTTCACCGACTGGCCGACCATGTGGTACGCGTGCCCGCCGTCCGACCAGGTCGCGTGCGTGTAGACCACGGCCCCGGCGAGGCCGACGGTGAACCCCGCCCACTGCAGCCGCCGCAGCGTCACGGTGTGCCCGGACAGGTCACCCAGCAGGCGCATCTTGCCCAGTGCCAGTCCGACCAGACAGGCGGCGAGCACGGTGGGCCCCTGGAAGAAGACCCGCAGCACGAAGATCCTGGCCAGTTTGTGCAGGTGCTCGTTGATGATCATGGATGCGGAGCCGTGCAGGGCGCGGTCGGACATGGCGGCCTGGGCGGCGTTCTCGGAGACCGCCCTCGATGCGTCGGCGCCCAGCGTCGCCAGTAAGGCCAGCAGCAGCATCCCCACCGCCAGCGCCACGGTCAGCGCGATCGCGGAGATCATCGCGGTGCGCGGGGTGATCCGCCGCACCGCCAGCAGGACCAGCCCCACCACCGCGTAGGTGGCCAGGATGTCACCGGGGAACAGCAGGATGCCGTGGGCGAGGCCGAGCAGGAACAGCCCGCCCAGGCGGCGCAGGAACCTGGGGACGAACGCCGTCGCGGAGGCGTGGGCCGAGTCGAGCTGAAGGGTGAAGCTGTAGCCGAACAGGAAGGCGAAGAGCAGATAGAACTTGTTCTCGAAGAACAACGAGACGACCCAGCGCACCTCCCAGTCGAGCGGCGCGGAGAACGACGGCGCCGCCAGCCCGGCCATCCGATATCCGGAGGCGAGGTAGGTGATGTTGACCACCACGATGCCCAGCAGCGCGAAACCGCGCAGCGCGTCGACCGCCGCGATCCGCCGCCCCGTGCCCTGGGTGGAGGTCCCCGCCCGGCCACGGGGTTCCCCTGTGAACATCCAACCGTCCTTCGACCAGGCTCTGAGACAGGCGTCTCCCAGCAAACGGTGCTCAGTATGGCGCGGGGAGGCCGCCGGCCAAGCGACTTTGTCCTTTATTGAAGTTGGTAGCCGATGACGATGAAGCGCTCCGCGATCACCGCGAGGGCCAGCACGAACGCGGGCACCGCGACGAACAGGATGCGTCTTCTGGCCCGCCTCCCACTCTCGCGGCCGCCCAGGCGGAACACCTCGTAGACGAACAACGCGATCCAGGTCACACCCAGCGCGGCCAGGCCGACCGGTGTCCACGGAGAGGTCGGGTCGCTGCCACCGAGCGGTACCCCGCGCTCGGGGATCTCGGTGCCCTCGGGGAAGGACTTCAGCGTGTAGACGGCGGCGTCCTCACCGTTGAACACCCGTTTGAGTTCCTTGCTGGCGTCCAGCGCGACGCGGAACCGCGGTGCCCAGTCATCGGGGTAGCCGTGGTTGAGCTGCAGGTATCCGGCCTGTGCGCGGGTCGCCACCAGGTAGGTGTTGGGCGGTGACGCGCGAAGCTTGTCGATCACCGTGGTGAGCTCGGTCGGATCAGGGGCCACCAGCACCTGCTCGTAGGAGATCTTGTCGAAGTCCCGTTCGCCCCACGGAATGATGGGCGTGACCTCCGGACCGAGCACCGGGGAGAGGAAGAGGACGCGGGCACTGGGTTCGTCATGGTCGTAGATGTAGTGCATCGCCGCGACCTCGCTCGCCGAGACCCGCTCGAACTGCTCGTTGCCGTACCGGGCGACCAGGAAGACCATCGCCAGTGCCATGGCGCATCCGGCGGCCAGCAGCAGCGAGATCCGGCGCGTCAGCTCCGGGTTGAACCGGATGTTGCGCCTGCGGATCGGCACCGTCTCCTCCGGCGCGTCCTCCGTGCCGGCGGGAAGGTTCGGGAAGAAGGCGTAGGCGGCCAGGATGCAGGCACCGGGCAGTGCGAACAGGTAGATCCGCAGGCCGATCTCACCGCCGTAGTTCTGCAGCCCGAGCGCCAGCACCGGGATGCAGAGCAGAAGCAGCGCCGCGCGGTCGCCGACACCGCGCCGCACGCGGCGCAGCAGGCCGATGGCGGCCAGTGCCAGGATGACGCCGCAGATGCCGAGGCGGGCCATCAGGACGAGGGCGTGCCTGGGGTCGCTGCCGTCGATCCGGTCGCCGGTGTTGCTCTGCAGGTTCTGCAGGATCCGGCCCAGCCCGCCGAAGAGCTGGTCGATGTGCCCGCTCCAGAAGGTGACGGTCTGGTAGCTGATCCACGACAACACGATCAGGCCGAGGAAGAACGGCAGCGCCCAGCTGAGCGAGGTGCGCCGGAGCAGCAGCAGGCCGGTCAGCGCGCCGAGCATCATGAACGGCGTGATCTGGTGCGAGGCGGTCGCGGTGCCGAACAGGCCGATCAGCACGATCAGCATGATCACCCGGTCGTAGGCGCCGGTCGAGTGGGGCAGCTCGCCGGGGGTCAGCCCGTCCAGGCGGGCCAGCAGCCGCCGGACGCGCCCCTTGGCGGGCATCGGTTTGTCGCGGGGCTCGACCTTGCCGAACCAGCGCAGCACGATCGCCACGAAGGCCAGGTAGATCGCGTATGTGAAGCCCTGAGAGGAGAAGTAGTCCTGGCCGATCCACTGGACGATGACGAACAGCAGGGCGGCGAACCAGCGGGCCCGGGTGGTGGCGACCACCTGGCGCAGGATCAGCACGAACGGCAGCAGGTACAGCAGGTTCGACAGCAGCGGCGTCCACCGCATGATCGTCGCCAGGTCGGTGACCCCGGCGGCCTTCGTGACGAACGCCACCAGCGCGAAGAACCCGGGCCAGGCGAGGCGGGCGTCGAGGATCGCGGACGACTCGCCGGTGCGGTTGATGTACTCCACGAAGCCGGCGTGCACGTAGGCCGTGGGGAACCTGGCCTCGTCCGAGATCAGAGCCGACGCCCCGTGCAGGGCGAAGGTGATCGCCGCGATCTGGAAGAGCAGCAGGAACTTGCGGTCGGTGTTCTGCGCGATCGTGACGAAGAACGCGACGAGCATCAGCAGGATCGCGGCGAACGCGGTCAGTGGCATGGCCGAGATCAGGCCCAAGGCGTCGATCTTGGTCACGTCGACGCCCCGCAGCGGGCCCGGCGTCACGCGCAGGGCCAGCACGTACATGATCAGGCCTTCGACCGTGAGCAACGGTGGCAGCCACACCGCGGCCGACTGCATCACGCTCGTCATTCGCGACGGCCTGGCGGCGGCCGGAGCCGCCTTCCCCGGGCTCCGCGGCGCGCTCTGCGGCTCCCGACGGTCCGCTGGAGCCGTGGCCTCCGAAGCGGTCTCAGAGGTCCCTGGAAGCGGGCTGGACGTCGTGACGGCCCTTTCCCGCGGCCTCCGCTCCGGTGTTCCTCCTTCCGCGGTCACCGGTCCCGCGGGCTCCGCCTCCGTGGGCTCCGGCTCCTCGGGTTTCGGCTCCGTGGGTTTCGGCGTCGGGCGGAGCGGTGCCGAGGGCAGACGCATCTCCGTCGTGGTGTCGATCTCACTGCCGGAGGCGTCCTCGGCCTCGGGAGCGTCCACCGTGGGCGGTGAGATCGGGCGCGCGGGGAGCCGGATGACGGCGGTGACCTCCGAGTCGTCGCCGTCCGAGGTATCCGGAGCTCTGCCGGGAGCCTGGTCGGGGATCACCTCCGGTGGCGTACCCGGCGTGTCGTCGGCGTCATCGGCGTCGTCATCGGCGTCGTCCGATGCACCGTCGCCGCCGTCACGAGGACCTTCGGTGGCCTCACCGCCGGAAACCCCGCCCTTCGGAACCTCGCCGTCACGGCTGTCACCCGATGCGGCGTGATCGGGAACCCCACCGTCGGGCGCCTCCTCCGGAGCCTCGGAGGGCGCGGTGCCGACGGGCTCGCCGCCGGACCCGGCCCGCGCTCCGTCCGAGGGCGCGGGCTGGGTGGGATCGGTCTCCCCGACCTCGGCAGTCTCCGCCGCCGCCGGCGTCGTCGTCACGTCATTACCTGCCCGTTGCCTCACGTCTAACATCATGGCGGCTACGCGGACCGAGGTGCGACGAGCGAACACGAAGTTACGTCATGTTCGACTGCTTTGCGTAGACCGTTGAAGAGCAATACCGCGACCGAATTCCCGCCCGGTGGCACCTGTCCCGCCGCCTTCGCTCCCTCGGGGAAGCGAAGACGAGGGCGGAGAGGGGTGGGCGTACCCGGGAGGGCACCGGCCCGCGGGCCGGCGACCACCAGACCGATCCCCAGCCTCGCACAGATCGGCCGGACCCC